>NZ_JBUZTL010000039.1:0-31525 GCF_055408345.1 Pseudomonas sp. B424
GGACTCGAACCCCTGTTACCGCCGTGAAAGGGCGGTGTCCTAGGCCACTAGACGAAGGGGACGTTGCCCGAAACGTACACTGTACATTTCAGTGCCAGATCATTAACAAAAGTTAGTGTCTTGGCTTTCACTCAGCACCGCCCGAAAGCGAAGCTGCTTAAAAATGGAGCGGGAAACGAGACTCGAACTCGCGACCCCGACCTTGGCAAGGTCGTGCTCTACCAACTGAGCTATTCCCGCAATGGCGTCCCCTAGGGGACTCGAACCCCTGTTACCGCCGTGAAAGGGCGGTGTCCTAGGCCACTAGACGAAGGGGACACGCTACAACTTCACTGGTTACATGCGTTTGGCTGTTCGCTTTACGCTGCAATTGGCGCGCATTCTAGGGATGGATTGGAAGGTCGTCAACCCCAATATGAAAATATATTGAAATCAATGACTTCCCTAGCATTAAGGCATTTACGCACAGGGGATTGAGCCAAGCTCCTGGCGCCTATATTCCGACACCCTACAAGACGCTATGATTGCCAGAACTCGTAATGGCAGTTTGCTGCCTTGTCGATCTGCAGCCTCTATATAGTCAGGCGCCTCGACTCACCGAGACAGCGTACCCACACCCAGAAGAGGTTTTAACGTTGACGCCCACCATGATCGCCCTGCTTGTCGTCATCGTGATCGCACTACTGATCGCCATCGTCTACATGAACCATGTAGTGGAAAACAACAAACTGGAAAAGGCCCGCCTCAAGGTCGAGTTCAACGACCGCATACGCCGCTGTAGCCAGGTAAACGAGACCTTTCCCGGCCAACTGATGTCACCTGCCCTCAAGCTGCTGCTCACGCGCCTTGAGCTCAACGCGACGCAGCGCCTGTTACTCCTGGAAAAATCCAGCAAGCCCTTGAAAGCACAGGTTGACGAACTCAAAGGCCTGATTGCCAAAGGCGAGTCGATCCCGGTCAACAACCCGCCGAACCCTGTGCTGACCGAGGCGAAGGCCAAAGACGTGCGCTTTTTGCTTGAAACGCTGCATGACCAGATTGCCCGCGCGACCAAGGATGGCTTCCTGCAGCCCAACGAAGCCAAGCAATGGATCAAAGAGATTCGCCACTTGCTGGTCGTTCTGCATATCGAGTTTTTCAACAACCTGGGCAAACTCGCCCTGCAGAAAAACCAGCCCGGCCAGGCCCGCCTTGCCTATGAACGCGCCGTACAGTATTTGCGCAAACAGCCGGTCCCGGCCATGTACAACGCCCAGATCAAGGATTTCGAAGCTCAACTGGCACGCGCCAACGCACAGGTACTTAGTTCGCTTGAGCCGACAACGGGTGAAGTCAACGAATTGACCGAAGGCTTGAAAACAGACGAAGCCGATGGAGACTGGAAGAAAAAGGCCATCTACGACTGAAGGCCATCACTGGCGTTTTAGTACCGCGCACGGAAAATCACGCAACACAGTGCGGGCATGGCGGATAAGGAAGTCGATGCAGTGCCCAGGACGGGCGGGTGAATTACAGCAATAAAACATATAAAGGCAGCCCTTGGGCTGCCTTTATATTTGACGTCAGGCTACCGGATTGATTGGCTTTTCCGGGTACCACACGTCCAACAGCGGGCTAACTTCAACGCTGGTCAGCTCTGGACGCGCTTTCAACCAGGCTTCAACAGCGGCACGCTGTTCTTCGCTGACCGAACCGCGCTTCTGCAGGCAAACCAGACCGTAGTCGTCGCCGCCAACATAACCCAGGCCGTTAGCTTCCATGGCTTGCGCCAGGAAGTCTGCCAGGAATGCATCGATAGCCTCTTCCGACAGGTCTTCTTTGAAATCCAGGTTCAGCTCAAAACCCAACTCCTGAAATTCATCAACGCACAGTTTTTTGCGCAGACGCTGGGAACGATTAGTAGCCATTGAACAATCCTCTTAAGTAATAACGGGCGGCACTTTAGCAGCTTCAGCCGTCCGGCGCCCGGTTCCGTGTGAACGGTTCATCGTTTTCTATACTTAATCAGCCAAACCCTGTAACAGGCGGATGCACAAGGCCGCCGAGCTTGGGGCATAATGCCGAATCTTTTAAGACCAATGAGGGAACTATTCATCATGCCCTCTTATTTTTCTCCCTCGCCTGCAGGGTTTTACTTCATATGATCAAATCTTTGCGACCACTGCTTCTTGCCAGCCTGTTTTTGCCGCTGGCCTTCGGCGCCAACGCCGCCCCCGTCAATACCACCCTGTCGCCTAAAGTTCAGCAAGCACTCAAGACCAACAAGCTGCAAAACGATGCGCTGTCTCTCGTCCTGATCCCGCTCACCGGCCCCGGCATTCCGACCGTGTTCAACGCCGACGTATCCATGAACCCGGCCTCCACCATGAAACTGGTGACCACCTACGCCGCCCTGGAAATGCTCGGCCCGACCCATCAGTGGAAAACCGAGTTCTACACTGACGGCACCCTGAACAACGGCATCCTGCAAGGCAACCTGTACCTCAAGGGTGGCGGCGATCCCAAGCTCAACATGGAAAAGCTCTGGCTGTTGATGCGCGATCTGCGCGCCAATGGCGTGCAACAGGTCACCGGCGACCTGGTACTTGATCGCAACTTCTTCGAACAGCCTCAACTTCCTGTATTCAACGACGACGGCAACGACAAGAACAAACCGTTCCTGGTAAAGCCCGACTCGCTGATGGTTAACCTCAAAGCCCTGCGTTTCGTGGCACGCAACGATGCGGGCAAGGTCCTGATCTCGGTCGAACCGCCGATTGCCAGTATCAAGATCGACAATCAGGTCAAGGCCAGCAACACCAAGCAATGCACCGGCGACGTGCGCTACAACCCGGTACCGCAAGCAGACGGCTCGGTACTGGTCACCGTCAGCGGGCAACTGGCCGATGGCTGCAACTCCCAGACTTACCTGTCACTGCTTGACCACGCCACCTACACCGCCGGTGCTGTACGCGCCATCTGGAAAGAACTGGGTGGCAGCATCCAGGGCCAGGACCGTCAGGCCAGCGTGCCGAAAAATGCAAAATTGCTCGCACGAGCCTTCTCGCCGGACCTGGCAGAAATCATTCGCGACATTAACAAGTACAGCAACAACACCATGGCCCAGCAGCTGTTCCTGAGCCTGGGTGCGCAGTTCCGCAATGACGCCGACGGCGATGACGCCAAGGCTGCACAGCGTGTCGTGCGCCAATGGCTGGCCAAAAAAGGCATTACTGCACCGCATCTGGTCATGGAGAACGGTTCCGGACTGTCTCGCGCCGAACGCGTCAGCGCACGTGAAATGGCTCAAATGCTCCAGGCTGCCTGGAAAAGCCCTTACGCTGCCGAGTTCATCAGCTCCATGCCGATTGCCGGCAAAGACGGCACCATGCGCAAGCGTCTGAAAACCACGGCCATGAACGGCCAGGCCCATATCAAAACCGGCACCCTGAACACCGTGCGCGCCATTTCCGGCTTTAGCCGCGATATCAATGGCAACACCTGGGCCGTGGTCGCCATCCTCAACGACTCTCGTCCGTGGGGTGCTTCCGCGATTCTCGACCAGGTACTGCTGGACCTGTATCGCCAGCCGCCACTGGCCAACAGTTCAGTCTCCATCGCGCAGTAACCCGGCTCGCGCAGACGCGCAAAAAAAAGCCCCCGATCGCAAGATCGGGGGCTTTTTGGTTTATGCCGTTACCACATGACCTTATCGGGCCATGATTTTCCAGGCACGGTGGATTTTGCTGTTGCGGGCAAAGTCCGGGTCGATGGTACTGGCGGTGATTTCTTCGACCGCATAACGCGCTTCCAGGTTTTCATCGAGGATGAATTTGCGGAAGTTGTTCGAGAAGTACAACACGCCGCCCGGCGCCAGGCGCGCCATGGCCAGGTCCAGCAACTGCACGTGATCGCGCTGCACATCGAAGATGCCTTCCATGCGCTTGGAGTTGGAGAAGGTCGGCGGATCGATAAAGATCAGGTCGTACTCTTCACGGCAGGCATCCAGCCACACCATCACATCGCCCTGCTCCAGACGGTTCTTGTCCGAGAAACCGTTGAGGGACAGGTTGCGACGCGCCCAGTCCAGGTAGGTCTTGGACAAGTCCACGCTGGTGGTGCTGCGCGCGCCGCCCTTGGCCGCATGTACGCTGGCGGTGGCGGTATAGCAGTACAGATTGAGGAAGCGCTTGCCGGCGGCCTCTTTCTGAATGCGCATGCGCATTGGCCGGTGGTCCAGGAACAGACCGGTATCCAGGTAGTCCGTGAGGTTCACCAGCAGCTTCACGCCGCCTTCATTGACCTCGGTGAACTTGCCCTGGGCACTCTGACGCTCGTACTGCTTGGTTCCGCTCTGACGCTCGCGACGCTTTACGATCACGCGGTTCTTGTCGATGTTCAGCGCCTGCGGAATGGCCGCCAGGGCATCGAACATACGCTCCGAGGCTTTTACCGGGTCGATGGATTTCGGCGCCACGTATTCCTGGACATGAACCCAGTCGTGGTACAGGTCGATTGCCATCGAGTACTCAGGCATATCGGCATCGTAAACACGGTAGCAATCGATGCCTTCGCGCTTGACCCACTTGGCCAGCGCCTTGACGTTCTTTTGCAGACGGTTGGCAAACATCTGCCCGCCTTCGCTCAAGCGCGGTTGCTCGATCACGACCGGTACCGGCTTGATCGGGTTGCCGTTCTTGTTGAATTTCTCGTACTTGCCCGGTGCTTCGATGTTGGATGGCAGATCCGACTCGGCCTGCTCGCGATCGATCTGACGCTGCTCCGGGGTACGGCGCTCGCCCGTCACGAACTGATCCGGCACAACCTTGATCAGCAGCAGCTTGCACGGCAAGGCGCCGTTCCAGAACGAATACTGCTTGTGGCTGCGGATACCCATGCGTTTACCCAGATCCGGGGCACCGGTAAACACCGCGGCCTCCCAGTTCAAGCACGCCTGACGCAGACGCTCGCCAAGGTTCTGGTAGAGGTAGAGCAAGCTCGCCTCATCACCCAGACGCTCGCCATACGGAGGGTTGCAGATCACCAGGCCTTTCTGGTTCTGGTCCGGGCGCGGCTCGAAGGTCGCGACTTCACCCTGGTAAATCTTGATCCAGTGGCTCAGACCTGCACGCTCGATGTTATTGCGCGCGGGCTGGATCAGACGCGGATCGGCTTCATAACCACGAATCCACAACGGCGTCTTGGCCATACCGGTTTCAGCGCGCTCAGTGGCTTCTTCGTGAAGCTTCTTCCAGATGGCCGGCACGTGACCGAGCCAGGCATCGAAACCCCAGTGAATACGATTGAGGTTCGGCGCCATGTCGGCGGCGATCATCGCACCTTCGACCAGGAACGTACCGACACCGCACATCGGGTCAGCCAGGGCTGCGCCTTCGGCCGCCAGACGCGGCCAGCCGGCACGAATCAGGATGGCGGCCGCGAGGTTTTCCTTCAGCGGTGCAGCACCCTGCTGCAGACGATACCCGCGCTGGTGCAAGCTATGACCCGACAGATCCAGGGACAAAATCGCTTCGCCGCGATCCAGACGCAGGTGGATGCGCATGTCAGGGCTGATCTTGTCGATGGACGGACGCTCGCCAGACGGCGTACGCAGCTTGTCGACGATGGCGTCTTTTACTTTCAGGGCGCCAAAGTGAGTGTTGTCGATGCCCGAGCCGTGGCCGCTGAACTCAACAGCCAGCGTGCCATCCGGCACCATATGGTCATGCCAGTCAATATCCAGAACGCCGTGGTACAGGTCTTCCGCATCTTTCATCGGGAAGCGCTTGAGCACCAGCAACACGCGGTTGGCAAGGCGCGACCACAGACACAAGCGGTAGGCAGTTTCCATATCCGCCATGCCTCGAATGGCCGAGGTATGCTCGCGAGCTTCCTCAAGGCCAAGGCCGGTGGCCTCTTCGAGGAGCAGGCCTTCAAGGCCTTTAGGGCAGGTAAGGAAGAGTTCGTAACGATCCGACATGGGATTCCTGAGCTTTTAGCTATCAGCGAACAGGCAACGCATTGCCTGTTCCGTTTTCAATCAAGCGCTTTTCTTGAAGAGCGCTCGTGTGGCACGAAACTGTGCCGTTCCACCCCCGCGATCAGTCACGCCCTGAGGCATGAAGAGTCTAGACGCAGGGGCAGATCATTCATGGAGAAACAATTGGTCATATTCAGACCCTTCGTCGAATAGTGCCCCAGCAAAACGGGCGGGTATTCGCAGTAGAGAATGAAACTCATCATCTTTGTAAACACTCGTCCTGTCAGGCTTTGGCCGTATTCCTGCGTCCAGAAACAAACTTTCTTATGGCTCTAACACCATTATCGTTACGTCCTTATGACAAAACGATCATTCACACCTCTTGGTGCATTGGTTAGAAATGGACTCAGGTTGTCGCCGCACAGGCGACAACGAAATGCTCGCCACGCCGGCAGCGAGCACACCAACGGCAGAACACTCTGCCCCGACCTTTGGTAGGTCGACGCTATATAAAACAGTCAACAAGTGAGGGCAATACCCTATGAGAAGACTTAAGCGTGATCCGTTGGAAAAAGCTTTCTTACGCGGATATCAATACGGTGTTCATGGAAAATCCCGCGAGCTTTGCCCTTTTACTCTACCGTCGGTACGCCAAGCCTGGATTAACGGCTGGCGCGAAGGACGCGGCGACAACTGGGACGGTATGACTGGCACTGCGGGCATCCACAGACTCAACGAACTTCACGCCGTCGGCTAACTCTGGGCAAATCCGACATCACCTCGAATATGCAATGACTTAACCATGCCGTCCTATCCGGGCGGCGGGCTCCGGCCCAAGGGCTCCTTAAGGGAGCCCTTTTTATTGCCTGCTTATTTACCGGCTAACGCAGAAATGGCATCGACCGACTCGCGAATCAAGGCCGGGCCCTTGTAGATAAAACCCGAGTAGATCTGAACCAGGCTCGCGCCCGCAGCGATTTTCTCAGCTGCGTGCTTGCCTTCGGTGATCCCGCCTGCAGCGATGATCGGCATGCGCCCTGCCAGCTCGCCCGCCAGCACCCTGACCGTATGGGTGCTCTTGTCGCGCACCGGGGCGCCCGACAGGCCGCCAGCCTCATCGCCATGCTCCATACCTTCGACCCCGACGCGACTTAACGTGGTATTGGTGGCGATAACCGCATCCATACCCGTCTCCAGAAGCGCCTGAGCCACGAGAACGGTTTCTTCGTCAGTCATGTCAGGGGCGATCTTGATCGCCAGCGGTACGCGCTTACCGTGGCGCTGTGTAAGCTCGTTCTGACGAATCTGTAGGGCTTCAAGCAACTGCTTGAGTGAATCCCCAAATTGCAGGCTGCGCAGACCAGGCGTATTCGGTGAACTCACGTTCACGGTCACGTAGCTGGCGTGCTCATACACCTTGTCCAGGCAGATCAGGTAGTCATCGACCGCGCGCTCGACCGGCGTGTCGAAATTCTTGCCAATGTTGATCCCCAGGATACCGGTGTACTTGGCCGCCTGAACCCGCGTAAGCAAATGATCAACCCCAAGATTGTTAAACCCCATGCGGTTGATGATCGCCTGAGCTTCAGGCAAGCGAAAAATACGTGGCTTTGGATTGCCCGGCTGAGGGCGCGGCGTCACGGTGCCGATCTCAACGAAACCAAAACCCAGCTGTGCAAAGCCATCAATGGCTGCACCGTTTTTGTCCAGACCTGCGGCCAGCCCGACCGGGTTCGGAAAATCGAGCCCCATGACCGTCACTGGCAACCTTGCCGGCGCCTTGCACAACAAACCGTTGAGCCCCAGACGGCCGCCCGCACCGATCAAGTCCAGGGACAGATCGTGAGAGGTTTCAGGGGAAAGTTTGAAGAGCAACTGGCGGGCCAGGTTATACATGGGCTGATTGGACTCGAAGGGGGATTTGAAGAAGGCGCGATTATAGCCGCGCAGCCTGCTAAATCACAGGCAAAGAAAAACCCGGCCGAAGCCGGGTTTTTCTGAACAGCCTAGCTAAAAATTACTTAGCTTCTGCTTGAACGGTTGCTTCTACGCGACGGTTCAATTCACGGCCTTCTGCAGTTGCGTTGCTTGCAACTGGGTTAGCTTCACCGTGACCAACAGCGTCTACACGGTTAGCTGCAACACCTTGGTTAACCAGGGCTGCACGAACAGCGTCAGCACGACGCTGCGACAGTTTCTGGTTGTAGGCATCGGTACCAACGCTGTCAGTGTAACCAGCAACAGTGGTGGTAGTCGCAGGGTACTGCTTCATGAAATCAGCAACGTTGTTGATATCAGCTGCGTACTGCGGCTTAACGTTCGATTTGTCGAAGTCGAATTTCACGTCAAGTTCAACGCGAACAACTTCAGCGATCGGAGCTTCTGGCTCTGGCTCAGCGATTGGTGCTGGAGCTGGAACTGGAGCAGGAGCGACTTTACCGCCGTTGCCGCCGAAGTTCACACCCAGGCCAACGGTAGGAGCGTAGTCCCACTTGCCGTTGTCCAGTTTGTAGTCAGCTTCAACGCCTGCACGGGCGAACAGGTTGTCAGTGATGTACCACTTAACACCAGCGCCAGCAGTCAGGAAAGTCGACTGGTCACGACCGCTGTGGCCGTCTGCGATCACGTTGGTCATGCTCTTGTGAGCAACACCGCCGGAAACGTATGGACGCAGAGCGTCGCCTACGGTGCCGAAGTGGTACTGAGCGTTCAGACCAAAGTTGTCGCCTTTGATTTTCTGGTGGCCAGTGCCGTCATTCGAACGGGTGTGGTTAGTCTTGTCGTAGGTCAGGTTCAACGAAACGTCGTCGGTCAGGAAGTAACCGATCGATGCGCCTGGGTTGTAGCCGTCTTCTACGTGCTTGACGCTGTCGTTGTACTGTTTTTTGTAGAACAGTTCACCCTCGACCGCGCCTTGGCCTTGTGCCAGGGCACCGAACGAAGTTGCGGCTACAAAGGAACCAATGGCAATGCCCAAGGTGTTTTTCAGTTTCATCCGTTAAATCCCCATCTGGTGATTGTAAAGCAGTCCCACATACCGGGGGACAACTCGGCGGCAAGTCTATCAGACCTTACCTACACGTAGAGCCATTTGCGCTGAACTAAGTTTCAGCAATGCCTGCAAATTTCTCACGCAATTTATCTAGAGCACGCTTGTAACGCATCTTTGTCGCGCTCAAACCCATATGCATTATGTCTGCGATTTCCTGAAATTCCAGTTCTGCGACAAAACGCAGTACGAGAATTTCCCGATCAATCGGGTTTACATGCACCAGCCAGCGATCAAGTCCGCCCTTTTCCTCAGGTTTCGGCGCCTTTTCTTCGGACGCTTCCTCGAGGGGATCAATACTTAATGCGTCCATCAAGCGACGCTTTCGCCGTTCCTTCCGATACTGGGTAATGCATTCGTTGTAAGTGATGCTATATAGCCATGTCTTGAATTTCGACTTACCTTCGAAATTCTTCAAACCGTACAGCACTTTGAGCATGACTTCCTGACAGACATCATCAGCGTCACGATCGTTCCCTAAATACCTTGAACAAACGTTGAACAAAGTTCGCTGATAGCGACGCATCAGCTCTTCATAAGCACGCGTCACGTGAAACAACTCATCATGCGAGCGCGCCACCAGCTCCTCATCAGAGAGCTCGCGGGGGTCATAGCGCATGGATAGCGATTGGGCTTTATTCAAAACGAGTTGTGCCAACAGTCAGGTCAATGTCCGCCGCAGCCTGTCAATCATGGCTTTTTTGCGGCGGCGTACATTAGCAGGGTTTGCCGCATCAGCGGCTGGTTACGTGCTGCTCCAGCAAGATCCGATTTGAGATGGAGACTAGCTCACCCTCATCGGTCAGCAACGTGGTTTTAACCGTGCCAATCTCCTCGATTTGCCCTTCTACCCCGCCAACCCGCACTTCCTGCCCAACCTGATACAGCTCACGCACATAGATCCCGGCAAGTATCTGCCCTGCAATTTCCCGGCTGCCCAACCCCATTGCCAGAGCAATAGCCAGACCAACGGTAATCAACACAATCACAATCACATGGTTCAGCAGGTCGGTTTTGACCTCTAGCTGGCTGATGGCCACCGAAATACTGATGATAATGACCAGGCCTTGAGTAACACGACCCAGGCCGCCGGCGTAATCAAAACCCACGCTCTCGGCAGCGCCACGCACCAGGCCGTTGAGCACTTGTGCCAGCAGCACACCCGCCAGCAACACCAGCAGCGCACCAAAGACCTTGGGCAGGTACACCGTCAACAGATCCAGCGCAGATGACACGCGGTCGAGGCCCAGCGACTGTGCAGCAGAGACCAGGAACACAAGCAATACAAACCAGTACACGATCTTGCCGATCAGCGTAGAGATAGGCACCTGAATGCCGACTCGAGCCAGTATCTTGGTCAGGCCCGTGCCCCCCATCAGGCGGTCAAGGCCCAACTTGGCGAGTAACTTCGACAGCAGGGCGTCGAGCAGTTTTGCAACCACGAAGCCCAGCAGTACCACCACCAACGCCCCGAAGAGGTTGGGAATAAAGTTCGCAATCTTAGTCCACAAGGCAGTCATTGCCGCGACCAGGCTCTGGGTCCAGACATTCAATTCCATGTTCAATCAGCCTTATCAACAGGGCGAGCAGCAGGTTTGCGCCGCGAAACGGGCGCAATATGAGCCGAACCGCTATTCAAAGCAATCATCAGTGCTTGCACCCAGCGCCCCAGCAGGCTGAAAAGATCCCCCGCACCGACCTGGCGGTTAGCGGTTTTCAGTACCCGGCCCAGGCAAGCGTCGTCATCACGGTTGGACGGCGGCGCCTTGAGCATTTCACGTAAGGACTGTTCAAACGGATCGTGCATAAGCACCTCTCGGTATGTCAGTAAAAAGACGTAGGCATTTTTACCGGGGTCACATTCGGCCCCTTCATAGCCACTGCAAACGGCGATAGAACCACCATTGACCCACCCCGATTATCAGCATCAGGCTGCAGGTCACCGCAAAACCATAGGGGTCATTGGAGAACGGCACGCCCCCCACATTGATCCCCAGCAAACCGGTGATAAACGTGATCGGCAGGAAGATCCCCGTGAGCACGCCGAAGCGATACATGATGCGGCTCATGCGCACGTTCAAACGCCGATCTTCAGACTCAAGCACCAGCCCCACGCGCTCGCGGGTCAACTCAAGCTCTTCAAGATAGCGGGTCAGACTGTTGTTCAATTCGTTCCAGTAATCGGCATCATCTGCGCTGAACCAGGGTAATTTGGTTCGCGTGAGCTGACCGAAAATATCCCGCTGCGGCGCCAGAAAACGACGCAAGGCGGCTGCCCTTCGGCGAACCTGCAAAATGGAGTTGTGATCAGGGGTATACCGTTCGTCGGCATCTATCTTATCTTCTTCGTCATCGACGATTTCTGACAGATCACCAATCAGATCCTGCACCTTCAATGTCAGGTGCTGAGCCAGATAAAGGATCAGTTCAGCGGGATTTTTCGGACCTTCGCCCTGGGAAAACTCACCGAGCAGCTCATCGGTGGCCCGTAGCGGACGCATGCGCAGCGAGATAACCCGCTGCGCGCTGCCGAAAATGCGCAGTGAAACCATGTCCTCGGGCTCTGCGCCCGGGTTCAGGTTGACCCCGCGCATAAACAGCAGCAGTTCGTTGTCGGGCAAAGACAGCAAACGCGGACGGGTGTTTTCTTCAAGCAGCAGGTCACAGCTGAAATCACTTAAACCGCTCGAATCCCGCAGCCAGCTCTGGGTCTGCGGGTGGCTGCGATCCCAGTGCAGCCAGATGCTTTCATGGGCCTGCAACTGCAGATCGTTCAGCTCGGTACGTGCAATCGTACGCGCACCGCCCTCCCCATCCAGTACCAGCGCATGCACCAGCCCCCATTGAGCGTTTTCGTCCTCGAACATCCGTGATCCTTAGTGGTAATGCGTTTAGCCCGGCATTTTCAGAGCTATTGGCGAAATGATAACGCCATTATTGTCGGCGTAAATGAATTCTCCCGGGCGGAACGTGACGCCGGCAAATGTCACCGGCACATCCACATCGCCCACACCGCGCCTGACGCTCTTGAGCGGGTGACTGGCCAAGGCCTGCACCCCGAGATCAGTTTGCGCGAGCACATCTACGTCGCGGATACAGCCGTAAATCACTATGCCTTCCCAACCGTTTTTCGCGGCCTTTTCGGCAATCATGTCACCCAGCAAGGCATGGCGCAGGGAACCACCGCCATCAACCACCATCACTTTGCCCTGACCGTTAAGTTCTGCCTGCTCCTTGACCCGGGAGTTGTCCTCGAAACACTTGATGGTCACGATCTCGCCACCAAAGGAGTCGCGCCCGCCGAAGTTGCTGAACATGGGCTCAAGCACTTGTACCGACTCAGGGTAGGCATCGCACAGATCGGGAGTGATGTAGTGGTTCACGAGAAAGCTCCTGTTCAGGGTGGGTACTGCAGTGAAAACAACGATTGCACTATGGTTATAGACGCTTTGATGAAGGCTGGCTTTATAGATTCACAGCACCCCACCATGAGAGCCAGCCTGGATTAAAGCAACAAAACATGACCAAACTCGCCAATCGCGTCACAAATCAACCACTCCTGTGGGAGCGAGCCTGCTCGCGAAAGTCGTTCGCTAGCAGGCTCGCTCCCACGATTGAAGTTTTCTGCTACTCCTGCCTGCGAAGCAACAGCTACCGCTCACTCAGCCAATTACGTACCAATGGCCAGACTTCCTTCTGTGCAGGCTGGCTGACCAGCATTTCGACATGGCTGAAGTCAGTGCTAAAACCGTGCTCGGTGCCCAGAGACACGAACGTGCGCTGCTCAGAGCCCAATTGATCGAACAATTTACGACACGCCCACTCCGGCGTTAGTCGATCGCCCACAGCCGCCACGACCAGCGTCGGGACCTGGACCTCTGCCAATCCAGCCCACCAGTCTCGTTCGGCGTCCTTGAAACGCCCCATGAAACCATTCCAGCGCAAGGCTTCCAGAGCGATGCTGACAGGCTCGTCCTCCGGGCCACGCTTAAGTCGCGTACCCGACAATTGCGCAAAACGCTTCAACAACAAATAAGCGCCCCACTGCACCGGCGGAATTTTCAGTGACCAATAACGACGATTGATCTGACAACCAAAAAACGCCGACGACGCTACGTCCTTGTCAGTCAGGTACTGCCCCCCCAGGGCTGCAGCCAAACTGATGGCGCCCTGAGAGTGACCGATCCAGTGCGGTACTTGCCCGCTCAGCTCTCGCACAAAGGCCCCTATGGCCGGCAAATCGTAACGTGCGTAATCGGCCACGCGGTTCCTGGCCCAGTCAACATTGCGCGAAGAAAGACCATGGCCGCGCATTTCGGGCAGCCACACATCAAAACCGGCTCGGGCCAGATAAGCCCCCAACCCCACACCTTTGGGCGAGTACCAGAAGCGCCGGTTGGAGAAACTGCCATGCAACAGGATGACCGGAATGCCACGCACGTCACTGGCGTCGGCCATACCCAGCCGGGTCACCACCAGCTCAACGGAAATATCCGGGCTGTTGGCGGGTTTCAAGCGATATACGTCTTCGCTCAGATCGCCCCGACGTTCAGCGCTGATCAGGGCAACGGGAAAAAGGAGACTGCTGCTTTGCATAATGCTCTTGCACAAAAAAGGGCGACTCCACACAGGAACTCGCCCTACCACTGCATATAAAGAGCAGGGGCAGCTATTGCTGCCCCGCCCTTCTCTCAACGACTCAAGCCTGAGCCTGACCTTCTGCCAGGAAGAACCAGGTTTCCAGAACGGTGTCCGGGTTCAGCGACACGCTTTCGATGCCCTGCTCCATCAGCCACAGCGCCAGGTCCGGGTGATCGGACGGGCCCTGACCGCAAATACCGATGTATTTGCCAGCCTTGTTGCACGCCTGAATGGCGTTGGACAGCAGTTTTTTGACGGCCGGGTTGCGCTCGTCAAACAGGTGCGCGATCACACCGGAGTCACGGTCCAGGCCCAGGGTCAGCTGGGTCAGGTCGTTGGAACCGATGGAGAAGCCGTCGAAGAACTCAAGGAACTCTTCCGCCAGAATCGCGTTGGACGGCAATTCGCACATCATGATGATGCGCAGGCCGTTTTCACCACGTTTGAGGCCGTTTTCAGCCAGCAGGTCGATGACCTGGCTTGCTTCACCCAGGGTGCGAACGAACGGCACCATGATTTCAACGTTGGTGAAGCCCATCTCGTTGCGCACACGCTTGAGCGCACGGCATTCGAGTTCGAAGCAATCGCGGAAGTTTTCGCTGATGTAACGCGAAGCACCGCGGAAGCCCAGCATCGGGTTCTCTTCTTCCGGCTCGTACAGCTTGCCGCCGATCAGGTTCGCGTATTCGTTGGACTTGAAGTCCGACAGGCGCACGATCACTTTCTTCGGTGTAAACGCGCCAGCCAGAGTGCTGATGCCTTCAACCAGTTTCTCGACGTAGAAGCCAACCGGATCGCTGTAACCAGCAATGCGCTTGTCGACGCTGTCTTTGATTTCTTGTGGCAAACCGTCGTAGTTCAGCAGTGCCTTAGGGTGCACGCCGATCATGCGGTTGATGATGAATTCCAGACGGGCCAGGCCCACACCGGCGTTCGGCAACTGCGCGAAGTCAAAGGCGCGGTCCGGGTTGCCGACGTTCATCATGATCTTGAACGGCAGCTCCGGCATGGCATCCACGGAGTTTTTCTTGATATCGAAGCCCAGTTCGCCTTCGAAGATAAAACCGGTATCGCCTTCCGCACAGGAAACCGTTACACCCTGGCCGTCTTTCAACAGCTGGGTCGCGTTACCGCAACCGACCACGGCCGGGATCCCCAGCTCGCGAGCGATGATCGCCGCATGGCAGGTACGCCCGCCACGGTTGGTCACGATGGCGCTGGCGCGCTTCATCACCGGTTCCCAGTCCGGGTCGGTCATGTCCGAGACCAGTACGTCGCCCGGCTGAACCTTGTCCATTTCGGACACGTCTTTAATGATGCGAACCTTGCCCGCGCCGATGCGCTGGCCGATGGCACGTCCTTCCACCAGCACAGTGCCGGTTTCCTTGAGCAGGTAGCGCTCCATGACATTGCCCGCACTGCGGCTTTTCACGGTTTCAGGGCGGGCCTGAACGATGTACAGCTTGCCGTCATCACCGTCTTTGGCCCACTCGATGTCCATCGGGCACTTGTAGTGCTTTTCGATGATCATCGCTTGCTTGGCCAGTTCGCTGACTTCAGCGTCAGTCAGGCAGAAGCGTGCGCGATCGGCTTGATCAACGTCGATAACCTTCACCGACTTGCCGGCGGAGGCTTCTTCGCCGTAGATCATCTTGATGGCTTTGCTGCCCAGGTTGCGGCGCAAAATTGCAGGGCGACCGGCTTCCAGGGTTTGCTTGTGAACGTAGAACTCGTCCGGGTTTACCGCGCCTTGTACGACGGTTTCGCCCAGGCCGTAGGCGCCGGTGATAAACACCACGTCACGGAAGCCCGACTCGGTGTCCAGAGTGAACATCACGCCAGCGGTGCCGGTTTCAGAGCGCACCATGCGCTGCACGCCTGCCGACAGGGCGACCAGTTTGTGGTCAAAGCCCTGGTGCACGCGGTAAGAAATCGCACGGTCGTTGAACAAGGAGGCAAATACCTCTTTGGCCGCACGAATCACGTTTTCAACGCCACGGATGTTCAGGAAGGTTTCTTGCTGACCGGCAAAGGAAGCGTCCGGCAGGTCTTCGGCGGTGGCCGAGGAGCGTACGGCAACAGCCATATCCGGGTTGCCCTGGGACAAGGTAGCGAACGCAGTACGAATTTCGGCGTTGAGCTTTTCCGGGAACTCGGCTTCCATGATCCATTTACGGATCTGGGCACCGGTCTTCGCCAGCGCGTTGACGTCATCGACATCCAGCGCATCCAGCGCCGCATGGATCTGCTCGTTCAGGCCGCTCAGCTCAAGAAAATCACGATAAGCCTGGGAAGTAGTGGCAAAGCCACCGGGGACTGAAACACCAGCGCCTGCAAGATTACTGATCATCTCGCCGAGGGATGCGTTCTTGCCCCCCACATGCTCTACATCATGGACGCCGAGCTTATCGAGGGAAACTACGTACTCTACCAAGGTGATCTCTCCACTAACTGTGTTGGAAAAGCTCAGGGCGCTGGACCCTCATCATGAGGCATCGCAGCGATTGTGGCCTGGACCTGGAAAATAAGTGACACTGCCTGCCATATCGGGCGACAAAATCGCGCCTATCATATCCAAGAATCGTCACCAGCTTAAGGCCCAAGGCGCAAATGAAACGATCTGCTTTCTTTATCTCCGATGGCACCGGCATTACGGCCGAAACCCTCGGTCAAAGTTTGTTGGCACAATTCGAAAATGTGACCTTTAGCAAGTTCACACGCCCCTATATAGACAGCGTGGAAAAAGCGCGGGCAATGGTACAACAAATCGATAACGCCGCCGAAAAAGACGGATTTAGCCCGATAATCTTCGACACCATTGTCAATCAGGACATTCGCGAAATCCTCGCCACGTCCAATGGCTTCATGATCGACATCTTCTCCAGCTTCCTGGCCCCGCTGGAACAGGCGCTGGGCGAGCATTCTTCTTATACCGTCGGCAAATCCCACTCCATTGGCCATAACTCCAACTACATGGAGCGTATCGAGGCGGTGAACTTTGCCCTCGACAACGACGACGGCGCCCGCACCCATAAATACGACAAGGCCGACCTGATCCTGGTGGGCGTATCGCGCTGCGGCAAAACCCCGACCTGCCTTTATATGGCCATGCAATTCGGCATTCGCGCGGCCAACTACCCGCTGACCGATGACGACATGGAAAGCCTCAAACTGCCTGCTGCGTTGCGCGAGCACAAACACAAGCTGTTCGGCCTGACCATCGACCCCGACCGCCTGACCGCCATTCGCAACGAACGCAAACCCAACAGCCGTTACTCCAGCTACGCCCAATGCGAATTTGAAGTGCGCGAAGTCGAGCGTCTGTTCCAGCGCGAAAACATCCCGCACATCAACTCCACGCATTTCTCGGTAGAAGAAATCTCGGCCAAGATTTTGGTCGAAAAAGGCGTGGAGCGACGGTTCAAGTAACCTGCCAAAACACATGACCACTGTGGGAGCGAGCCTGCTCGCGAAGGTCGTTAACCGATGCGCTGGAGGCTTTCGTGAGCAGGCTCGCTCCCACAGGGGCTAAATCACCAGTAAATCGACAAACCGGTTAACCGGCATCGCCTCAAGCCTTGCCTGATCCTTGCACAGCGCAAAAATTTCAGTACAACGCTGGCCCACAAATCGCGTCGCCAAATTGGCCTTGAACTTGTCTTCGAGCAACGCAATCCCTTCCGCGCGGCGCCGGCGATGGCCAATTGGGTACTCCACCACCACTTGTTCCGTACTGCTGCCATCGCTGAAAAACACCTGGATCGCATTGGCGATCGAACGCTTGTCGGCCTCCAGATATTCACGGGTGTAACGCGGGTCCTCGACAATCACCATCTTCTCGCGCAGCTCATCAATGACTGGATGCGCCGCGTGGAATTCATCTTCGTATTGCTCGGCCACCAGGTTGCCAAAGATCAGCGGCACAGCAGTCATGTATTGAATGCAGTGATCACGATCCGCCGCGTTGGCCAATTTGCCCTGCTTGGAAATGATCCGAATCGCTGATTCGTGGGTTGTAATCACGATTTTGTCGATCTCGTGCAAGCGATCCCTGACCTGAGGGTGCAAGGTAACTGCCGCCTCGCAGGCCGTTTGCGCATGGAACTCGGCCGGAAAACTGATCTTGAACAGCACGTTTTCCATGACATAGGTGCCGTAGGGCTGGCTCAGGCTGAACTGGCGCTGGCCTTCAGGCTTGAGCGCCAGGTCCTTGTTGGTGTGACTGAACAGCACATCGTAAAAGCCCCACTGCGGCGCCGTGAGCACCCCCGGGATCCCCATCTCGCCACGCAGCGCAATATCCGCAAGCCGAACACCCCGGCTCGACGCATCCCCGGCCGCCCAGGACTTGCGCGACCCCGCGTTCGGCGCATGGCGATAAGTGCGCAACGCCTGCCCATCGACAAAGGCATGGGACAACGCCGACAGCAACTGCTCGCGATTGGCGCCCATCAGCTTGGCGCAGACCGCGGTTGAGGCGACTTTGACCAGCAACACATGATCCAGACCGACACGGTTGAAGGAGTTTTCCAGCGCAATAACCCCCTGAATCTCATGGGCCATGATCATGGCTTCGAGCACTGCCCTCACCGTCAGCGGCGCTTCGCCATTGGCCACGCGCTTTTGCGACAGGTGATCGGCTACCGCCAGAATGCCGCCCAGATTGTCCGAGGGATGGCCCCACTCCGCCGCCAGCCAGGTGTCGTTGTAATCCAGCCAGCGCACGATACAGCCTATGTCCCATGCAGCTTTCACCGGGTCCAGACGAAACGAAGTCCCGGGCACACGAGCGCCAAACGGCACCACGGTGCCCTCGACGAGGGGGCCCAGATGCTTGGTGCATTCCGGAAAACGCAGCGCCAGCAGGCCGCAGCCCAACGTGTCCATCAGGCAATTGCGTGCAGTGTTCAGGGCCTCGGGCGAGGTAATGGTGTACGTCAGGACATAATCGGCGATGTCCTGCAGAACCTGGTCATAGTCGGGGCGGTTGTTGAGGTCGACGTTGGCGCTCATGGGTATCTCCAAAGAGTGGGTAAGTGTCGTGGTCCATCCTCAGGGTCAGGGTCGTTGCATGGCAGGTCTGAATGCCTGCTCTGAAATACGGTTTTAACTGTGGGAGCGGGCTTGCTCGCGATGCAATCACTGTGGTTGGCCTGACAGACCGCGCCGTCTGCATCGCGAGCAAGCCCGCTCCCGCAGGTTTCAGAACGAGTCGCCCGGCACCCGCACCCAACCTTCCATCAAGACCCGCGCACTGCGGCTCATGATGGCTTTGGTCACGGTCCATTCGCCGTTAACCTGCCGGGCCTCTGCGCCGACACGCAAGGTGCCCGACGGATGCCCGAAACGCACGGCACTGCGCAATTCACCGCCAGCGGCCAGGTTGACCAGCGTGCCCGGAATCGCCGCCGCCGTGCCAATGGCCACCGCCGCGGTACCCATCATCGCGTGGTGCAACTTGCCCATCGACAAGGCCCGCACCAGCAAGTCCACATCCTGCGCTGCCACCGGCTTGCCGCTGGACGACACATAGGCCACAGGCGGTGCAACAAATGCCACCTTCGGCGTGTGCTGACGCGTGGCCGCATCTTCAAGCCTGTCGATCAAGCCCATGCGCAGCGCACCGTGGGCGCGGATGGTTTCGAACATGGCCAGGGCTTTCGGATCGCCATTGATGTCGTTTTGCAGTTCGGCCCCGGTGTAGCCGATGTCCCGGGCATTGACGAAAATCGTCGGAATTCCCGCATTGATCATCGTCACATTCAAGGTGCCTACACCCGGTACGTCGAGGTCGTCCACCAGATTGCCAGTAGGGAACATCGAACCGCCTGCGCCCTCTTCATCCGCTGCCGGGCTAAGGAATTCCAGCTGTACTTCAGCCGCCGGAAAGGTCACGCCGTCGAGTTCAAAATCACCGGTTTCCTGCACCGCACCGTCGGTGATCGGCACATGGGCAATGATGGTTTTGCTGATATTGGCCTGCCAGATGCGCACCACAGCAGTACCGTTGCGCGGGATGCGAGCGGCATCGACCAGGCCGCTGCTGATGGCGAACGAACCCACGGCCGCCGACAGGTTGCCGCAGTTGCCGCTCCAGTCCACAAACGGCTTGTCGATCGATACCTGACCGAACAGATAGTCGACGTCGTGATCCGCCTGCTGGCTCTTGCTCACGATCACGGTTTTGCTGGTACTGGAAGTCGCAGCCCCCATGCCGTCGATTTGTTTTTCATACGGGTCGGGGCTGCCGATCACGCGCAACAACAAGGCATCACGGGCCGCACCCGGCTCCCGGGCTACGGCCGGCAAGTCGAGCAGGCTGAAGAACACACCCTTGCTGGTGCCGCCACGCATGTAAGTCGCAGGGATTTTGATTTGCGCTGCATAGGCCATAAAACACTGTCCTTTTAAGGCCGGGGCGCGTGGCCCCGGCGCTGTGATCACGCGGTTGCCGATTCCAGGAAGTCCTGGGCGAAGCGCTGCAACACGCCGCCCGCTTCGTAGATCGAAACTTCTTCAGCGGTATCCAGGCGGCAGGTCACCGGCACCTCGACGCGCTCGCCATTTTTACGGGTAATCACCAGTGTCAGCGTGGCACGCGGGGTGCGCTCGCCGATCACGTCATAGGTTTCACTGCCGTCGATCTGCAAGGTTTTACGGTTGGTGCCCGGCATGAATTCCAGCGGCAACACGCCCATGCCCACCAGGTTGGTGCGGTGAATACGCTCAAAACCTTCTGCGGCAATGGCCTCGACACCGGCCAGACGCACGCCCTTGGCCGCCCAGTCGCGGGACGAGCCCTGACCGTAGTCGGCGCCGGCGATGATGATCAGCGGCTGCTTGCGGTCCATATAGGTTTCGATGGCTTCCCACATGCGCATCACTTGGCCTTCCGGCTCTAGCCGGGTCAGCGAACCCTGCTTGACCTTGCCATTCTCGATCACCATTTCGTTGAACAGTTTCGGGTTGGCAAAGGTTGCACGCTGGGCAGTCAAGTGGTCGCCCCGGTGTGTCGCGTACGAGTTGAAGTCGACTTCCGGCAGGCCCATTTTCGCCAGGTATTCACCGGCGGCACTGTCGAGCATGATCGCGTTGGACGGCGACAAGTGATCGGTGGTGATGTTGTCCGGCAGCACGGCCAGCGGTCGCATGCCTTTGAGCGGACGGGCACCTGCCAGCGCGCCTTCCCAGTACGGCGGACGACGGATATAGGTGCTCTGCGGGCGCCAGTCGTACAGCGGCTCGACTTTCGGGCCGGTATCTTCGTGGATCGCGAACATCGGGATATAGACTTTGCGGAACTGCTCCGGCTTCACCGAAGCCTTGACCACTGCGTCGATTTCTTCGTCGCTCGGCCAGATGTCTTTCAGGCGGATTTCCTTACCGTCGGCATCCAGGCCCAGCACGTCTTTTTCGATATCGAAACGGATGGTGCCAGCAATGGCATAGGCCACCACCAGTGGCGGCGAAGCCAGGAACGCCTGCTTGGCGTACGGGTGAATGCGCCCGTCAAAGTTGCGGTTACCCGACAGCACGGCAGTGGCGTACAGGTCGCGGTCGATGATTTCCTGCTGAATCACCGGGTCCAGTGCACCGGACATGCCGTTGCAGGTGGTGCAGGCAAACGCCACGACACCAAAGCCCAGCTGCTCCAGTTCCTTGGTCAGCCCCGCTTCGTCCAGGTACAGGGCGACGGTTTTTGAGCCGGGTGCCAGCGATGACTTGACCCACGGCTTGCGGGTCAGCCCCAGCCGGTTGGCGTTGCGGGCCATCAAGCCTGCGGCGATCACGTTGCGCGGGTTGCTGGTGTTGGTGCAACTGGTGATGGCGGCAATAATCACGGCACCGTCGGGCATTTGTCCCGGCACGTCATCCCACTGCCCGGCAATGCCTTTGGCTGCAAGATCGCTGGTGGCCACACGGGCGTGCGGGTTGCTCGGGCCGGCCATGTTGCGCACCACGGACGACAGGTCAAAGCTCAGGCCGCGCTCGTATTGCGCATTTTTAAGGCTGTCACCCCAAAGGCCAGTGAGTTTGGCGTAGCTCTCGACCAACTGCACTTGCTGGTCTTCGCGACCGGTCAGCTTGAGGTAGTCGATGGTTTGCTGGTCGATGTAGAACATCGCCGCCGTGGCGCCGTATTCCGGGGCCATGTTTGAGATGGTTGCACGGTCGCCCAGGGTCAGTGCCGCAGCACCTTCGCCGAAGAACTCCAGCCATGCACCCACGACTTTTTGCTTGCGCAGGAACTCGGTCAGTGCCAGCACCATGTCGGTGGCGGTAATGCCCGGTTGCAGCTTGCCGGTCAGCTCAACGCCGACGATTTCCGGCAGGCGCATCCACGACGCACGGCCCAGCATCACACTTTCGGCTTCAAGGCCGCCAACACCGATGGCGATCACGCCCAGCGAGTCGACGTGGGGGGTGTGGCTGTCAGTGCCCACGCAGGTATCCGGGAAGGCCACGCCATCACGGACCTGGATCACCGGAGACATTTTCTCCAAGTTGATCTGGTGCATGATGCCGTTGCCCGGCGGGATCACATCGACGTTTTTGAAGGCTTTTTTGGTCCACTCGATAAAGTGGAAACGGTCTTCGTTGCGACGGTCTTCGATGGCGCGGTTCTTCTCGAACGCCTCGGGGTCGGTACCGTCTCGCTCCACCGCCAGCGAGTGATCGACGATCAATTGGGTCGGCACCACCGGGTTGACTTGCGCCGGGTCGCCGCCTTGCAGGGCGATGGCGTCACGCAGGCCGGCCAGGTCGACCAGTGCGGTCTGGCCCAAAATGTCGTGGCACACCACACGTGCCGGGAACCATGGAAAGTCGAGATCGCGCTTGCGATCAATCAACTGGCTCAGCGAAGCATTCAGGGTTGCCGGATCACAGCGGCGTACCAGGTTTTCGGCCAGTACGCGGGAGGTGTAAGGCAGGGTGTCGTAAGCGCCGGGCTTGATCGCATCGACTGCCGCGCGGGTGTCGAAATAATCCAGCCGGGTGCCCGGTAGTGTTTTGCGAAATTCAGTATTCATTGGCGCAGGACTCGATCACGGTAGTTACAAAAGGGCAAAGGACTCATGTGGGAGCGGGCTTGCTCGCGATGCCGACGCTGGGTTTATCAGTCAAACCGCGTTGATTCCATCGCGGGCAAGCCCGCTCCCACCCTTCAGTCAGCTCTCTGCCTGCTTGATCAGCGACGTTCGATTGGCACGAACTTGCGCTGTTCTACGCCGATGTACTCGGCGCTCGGACGGATGATGCGGTTATTGGCGCGCTGCTCGAACACGTGCGCAGCCCAGCCGGTCAGGCGTGAACACACAAAGATCGGGGTGAACAGCTTGGTCGGAATGCCCATGAAGTGGTACGCCGAGGCATGGTAGAAATCGGCATTGGGGAACAGCTTCTTTTGCTCCCACATGGTCTTGTCGATCGCCTCGGAAACCGGGAACAACACGGTGTCGCCCACTTCGTCTGCCAGCTTTTTCGACCAGCCCTTGATCACCTCGTTACGCGGGTCGCTGTCTTTATAGATCGCGTGGCCAAAGCCCATGATCTTGTCTTTACGCGCCAGCATGCCGAGCGTGCCCTGCACCGCCTCTTCTGCCGAACCGAAGCGTTCGATCATTTCCATCGCCGCTTCGTTGGCACCACCGTGCAGCGGGCCACGCAGGGAACCGATGGCGGCGGTAATGCAGGAATACAGGTCGGACAGGGTCGATGCACACACCCGTGCGGTAAAGGTCGAAGCGTTGAATTCGTGCTCTGCGTAGAGGATCAGCGACACGTTCATGACTTTAACGTGCAACTCGCTCGGTTTCTTGTCATGCAGCAAGTGCAGGAAGTGGCCACCGATGGACTCTTCGTCGGTCACGCAGTTGATGCGCTTGCCGTCGTGGCTGAAGCGATACCAGTAGCACATGATCGCCGGGAAGGCGGCCAGCAGGCGGTCGGTTTTGTCCTGCTGCTCGGAAAAGTCTTTCTCCGGCTCGATATTGCCCAGGAAAGAGCAACCGGTGCGCATCACGTCCATCGGGTGGGCATCGGCAGGGATGCGTTCCAGCACTTCTTTCAGCGCCTGGGGCAAGTCACGCAGCTTTTGCAGCTTTGCCGTATAGGCTGCCAGTTCGGTTTTTGTGGGCAGTTCGCCGTAAAGCAGCAGGTAAGCCACTTCTTCGAAGCGAGCTTCGGCTGCCAGTTCGCGTACGTCATAACCACGATAAGTGAGGCCCGCACCTTCCTGACCTACGGTGGACAGGGCTGTCTGCCCGGCTACCTGGCCGCGTAATCCGGCACCACTCAATACTTTTGCTTCGGCCATTGCGCTCTCCAATCTTGAATTTGTTAGGGATTCGGCAACTACAAGGTTCAATACATTCATCTGTGGGAGCGAGCCTGCTCGCGATTCAGGCAACACGGTTTGCCTGAAGCACGGCACTGATCCCATCGCGAGCAGGCTCGCTCCCACAGGATCAGTGTCCGGTTATTTCTTTGCCGCAAACACTGCGTCGAGCTTTTGCTCAAACGAGTGGTAGTTAATGGCGTCGTACAGTTCCATGCGGGTTTGCATGGTGTCGATCACGTTTTGCTGGGTGCCATCACGGCGGATCGCGCCATAGACGTTTTCAGCAGCCTTGTTCATCGCGCGAAATGCTGACAACGGGTACAGCACCAGCGATACATCGGCGCCCGCCAGTTGCTCGGTGGTGTACAACGGGGTCGCGCCGAACTCGGTGATGTTGGCCAGAATCGGCGCCTTCACCCGGTTGGCGAACAGTTTGTACATCTCAAGCTCGGTGATCGCCTCAGGGAACACCATGTCGGCGCCCGCTTCAACACAGGCCGCTGCACGTTCCAGGGCGGATTCAAGACCTTCAACGGCCAGCGCATCAGTGCGCGCCATGATCACGAAGCTGTCATCGGTACGGGCATCGACCGCAGCTTTAATACGGTCGACCATCTCTTGCAGCGAGACGATTTCCTTGTTCGGACGATGGCCGCAACGCTTGGCGCCAACCTGGTCTTCAATGTGGATCGCTGCAGCGCCAAACTTGATCATCGACTTGACGGTGCGCGACACGTTGAAAAACGAGGAGCCGAAACCTGTATCTACGTCCACCAGCAGCGGCAGGTCGCACACGTCGGTGATGCGGCGCACGTCTGTCAGCACATCATCCAGACCGGTAATGCCCAGGTCCGGCACACCCAAAGAGCCCGCAGCGACGCCGCCACCCGACAGGTAGATCGCCTTGAAGCCGGCACGCTTGGCCAGCAACGCGTGGTTGGCGTTGATAGCGCCCACCACTTGCAAAGGATGTTCGCTGGCGACTGCATCACGGAAACGCTGGCCTGGACTGTTCTTATTGCTCATGACTCACCTCGTGGAGTGGCTGTCTGCTGGGCGTCTTCGTAGTGACGCGCAATATTGCGTTTAGAAGCGCCGATATGTCGGCGCATCAACAACTCGGCCAGTTCGCCGTCGCGATCGGCAATGGCATCGAGAATGCGGTGGTGCTCGGCAAACGCCTGGTGAGGACGGTTGGGCGTGGCGGAGAACTGGATGCGGTACATGCGCACCAGTTGATACAACTCGCCGCAGAGCATCTGGGTCAGCGTGCGATTGCCGCTGCCTTGAATAATCTTGTAATGAAAATCGAAGTCGCCTTCTTGCTGGTAGTAGCCAACACCGGCCTGGAACGCTTCATCGCGCTCATGGGTTTCGAGCACGCGGCGCAACTCGGCGATGTCTTCATCACTCATCCGTTCTGCGGCCAGACGGCAGGCCATGCCTTCAAGGGACTCGCGAATTTCGTAGAGTTCGATCAACTCGGCGTGGCTCAACGACACGACCCGCGCGCCGACATGAGGGATACGCACCAGCAGGCGCTGGCCTTCAAGGCGGTGGATGGCTTCGCGCAGCGGCCCTCGGCTGATGCCGTAGGTGCGAGCCAGTTCGGGCTCGGAAATCTTGCTGCCCGGGGCGATCTCGCCTTTGACAATAGCCGCCTGAATACGCCTGAAGACGTTCTCTGACAGGGTTTCCGAGTCGTCTTGGGCAATCGTGACTGGCTCTAGCGCTTGCAGCATATTGTCGACACCTTGCAAATCAATAGCGCCAAAATTAGCCATTTATGTACAAACAGTCAAAGACTAAATTGATATTGTCGACAATCTACTCATTCGACCTTGGTTTAATCGACAGCACATGCATCCCTTGAGAACCGCCTCGGCGCTGGCGCCACAAAACCTTCATGCTAGAATGCCGGCCGCATCCGCCCTGCCCCATCCAAAGGGCAGCCGCACGAGGACACTTGCGCTCCTGCCAGTCGCCTTGAACTGAAGCTTGCAAGAGACGTGCACCGATTTATGAAATTTTTTCCCCTCTACACCCTTCTTTGCCTGCTGTGCGTACCGGGCTTGAGCCTGGGTACCGAAAAAACCGTTTACGGCCTCAACGAATACGCTGAACTGGCAGGCATTGACTTGCAGGTGGCTGCCAAACTCGATACCGGCGCCAAAACGGCCTCGCTGAGCGCCCGCGATATCAAGCGTTTCAAACGTAACGGCGAGAGCTGGGTACGTTTTTACCTGGCCATTGATGACGCCCACGCGCACCCCATCGAACGCCCTCTGGCACGGGTCAGCAAGATCAAACGCCGCTCGGGTGATTACGACCCTGAATCCGACAAGAACTACACGTCGCGCCCGGTAATTTCCCTGGAAATCTGCATGGGCAAGGCTTTACGCACTATCGAAGTGAACTTGACCGATAGAAGTGCGTTCCAATACCCACTGTTGATCGGCTCCGAAGCGCTCAAACGCTTTGATGCGCTGGTTGACCCGAGTCTTAAATATGCTGCTGGCAAACCTGCCTGCGCCGCCAACGCTCAAACCGCAGAGTAATTGAAATGCGCGCTCTTACCCTTCACCTGAAAATATTGATCACCATCCTTGTGGTGCTGGGCATTTCGATTACGGCCTATCAGATTTTCGTCCTCGGCATTCCTGTCACCGAGGACGCTACTGACGACCTCTGGAACATCGACGCCAAGGTCGAGTTTGTTGCCAGCTCCAAAGACCCGGTCAAGATCCAGATGTTCGTACCGCCGCTGAACCGGGACTACGTCAGCCTGAACGAAAGCTTCATCTCCAATAACTACGGGGTGAGCGTCAACCGGGTTGATGGCAACCGCAAGGTCACCTGGTCGGCACGCCGGGTCAGTGGCAAGCAAACCCTCTACTACCGCCTGGTGCTGACCAAGCGTTACTCGGGCGACAAGACCAAGGTCAAGGGCCCGGTATTCCGCGACAGCATCGCCGTCGAAGGCCCGGAGAAAATCGCCGCAGAAGCATTGCTCGCGCCGATTCGCCAGCACTCGGCCGACGTCGAAACCTTTATCAGCGAGACCATCAAGCGCGTCAGCAACCCCAACGATGACAACGTAAAACTGCTGCTGGCGGGCGACCCGTCGACCGCACACAAGGCGCAGGTCATCGAACTGTTGCTGTCCATCGCCCATGTGCCGATGGAAAAGGTCCACACCATCCGCCTCGTGGCCGACCAGCCGCAGACCCCTGAGTTGTGGCTGCGCAGCTTTAACGGCAACGACTGGCTGTACTTCAACCCCGAGACCGGTGAGCAGGGCCTGCCCAATGATCGCCTGCTGTGGTGGATCGGCGATGAGCCGATGATCACGGTTGATGGCGGTAAAAAACCCAACGTCACGTTCAGCCTGAACAACAGTGAAATGAACGCCATTCGCCTGGCCAAGCTGACGGACGAAAACACCGACGCCAACTTCCTTGAATACTCGCTGTACGGCTTGCCGCTACAGACCCAGCAAACCTTCATGATCATGGTGATGATCCCGATTGGCGTGCTGGTGATCCTGATCCTGCGCAACCTGATCGGCCTGCAAACCCTGGGTACCTTTACCCCGGTGCTGATCGCCCTGGCTTTCCGCGAAACCCAACTGGGCTTCGGCATCATCCTGTTTACGGTAATTACCGCACTCGGGCTGACGCTGCGTTCCTACCTTGAACACTTGAAACTGCAAATGCTGCCGCGCCTGTCGGTGGTGCTGACGTTCGTGGTGATATTGATCGCAGCCATCAGCCTGTTCAGCCACAAACTGGGCCTGGAGCGCGGACTCTCGGTGGCATTGTTCCCGATGGTGATTCTGACCATGACCATCGAGCGACTGTCGATTACCTGGGAGGAGCGAGGTGGCGGGCACGCCATGAAAGTCGCGATCGGCACACTGTTCGCAGCCACCTTGGGTTACCTGGTGATGAGCATCCCGGAGCTGGTGTACTTCGTGTTTACCTTCCCGGCAGTCCTGCTGATCATGATCGGCTTCATGCTGGCAATGGGTCGCTATCGCGGCTACCGCCTGACCGAGCTGGTGCGTTTCAAAGCGTTCTTGAAGGCTGACTCCTGATGTTTGGCTTCTGGAAGACCTGGAAGGCCCTGGAAGCCAGAGGCATCATGGGCATCAATCGGCGCAATGCGGACTACGTACTCAAGTACAACAAACGCAGCCTGTACCCGATTGTGGATGACAAGATCATCACCAAGGAACGCGCAATCAAGGCCGGCATTCACGTGCCGGAAATGTACGGCGTGATTTCCACCGAGAAAGAAATCGACAAGCTCGATGAAATCATCGGTGGCCGCAGTGACTTCGTGATCAAGCCCGCGCAAGGCGCGGGCGGTGACGGCATCCTGGTGATCGCTGACCGCTTCGAAGACCGCTTTCGCACCGTCTCGGGCAAGATCATCAGCCATGAGGAGATCGAACATCAGATCTCCAGCATCCTCACCGGCCTGTACTCCCTGGGCGGCCACCGTGACCGGGCGCTGATCGAGTACCGGGTCACGCCGGACCAGATCTTCAAAAGCATCAGCTACGAAGGTGTACCGGATATCCGCATCATCGTGCTGATGGGCTACCCGGTCATGGCCATGTTGCGCCTGCCCACCCGTCAATCGGGCGGCAAGGCCAACCTGCACCAGGGCGCTATCGGTGTCGGTGTCGACCTGGCGACCGGCCTGACCCTGCGCGGCACCTGGCTGAACAACATCATCAGCAAGCACCCGGACACCACCAACGCAGTGGACGGCGTGCAACTGCCCAACTGGAACGGCTTCATGACACTGGCCGCCGGGTGCTACGAGTTGTGCGGCCTGGGTTACATCGGTGTCGACATGGTGCTGGACCAGGACAAAGGCCCGCTGATCCTGGAACTCAACGCCCGTCCGGGCCTGAATATCCAGATTGCCAACGACTGCGGGCTGACCCTGCGTACTCACGCGGTTGAAGCCCACCTCGAAGAGCTGGCGGCCAAAGGCATCACCGAAACCCCGGAAGAGCGCGTGCGTTTTGCCCAGGAATTGTTCGGGCATATTCACCCGCCTGAATAAGCCATTTTGGGATCAATACCCAACGATCTCGTGGGAGCGGGCTTGCTCGCGATAGTATCGGCGCGGTTTGTCAGGCAAACCGGGGCGATACCATCGCGAGCAAGCCCGCTCCTGCAGGTCACGTAGATTTGCAGTCCTGCACAGGACTACAATCTGCACCCCGCTCCGATGGCTGATCTGCTTCGCATGTTGACCTGCTTCGTACACCCGCTGCCCTACCTCGCCAACCCTGCCGACTATTTTGCAGCCATTCGCCATGCGCCCGGCGCCGTGTTGCTGGACAGCGGCCGCCCCACTGCCGACCGTGGCCGTTATGACCTGATGAGTGCCTGGCCGCTCGAAGAACTGGCCGTGCGCCCGCAAGAATCAGGGCGCGATTTTCTGCAACGCTTGCGCGACAGCCTGAATCAACTCGGCAAGGCTGAACTGCCATCGCCGTACGACCTGCCGTTTGCCGGCGGCCTGATCGGCTACCTCAGTTACGACTTCGGCCGCCTGCTTGAGCAACTGCCTGCCCACTCGCTCGACGACCTGCAATTGCCCACCGCCCGACTCGGCTTGTATGCCTGGGCGCTGATCAGCGACCACCAACACGCCAGCAGCCAGCTCGTGTTCCACCCAAGCCTTGACGCCAGTGAACGCGAACGCCTGACGCAGCTCTTCAGCCAGCCTGCGCCCCTGAGCAATCAACCGTTCAGCCTCACGCAACCGATGCAGCCGGATATCAGCGCCAGCCAGTACGAGCAGGCACTTGAGCAGATCCATCGTTATATCCAGGCCGGCGACTGTTATCAGGTCAATTACACCCAGCGTTTCAGCGCCCCTTGCCAGGGCGATGCCTGGACAGCGTATTGCGCGTTACGGGCGGCCTGCCCGACACCGTTTTCAGGCTTTATGAGCTTGCCGGACGATAACGCGATATTGAGCCTGTCCCCGGAGCGCTTTGTGCGGGTCAACCAGAACCAGGTGGAAACCCGGCCGATCAAAGGCACCCGACCTCGGGGCCGGGACAGCGCCGAAGATGCGGCGAACGCCGCCGAACTGCTGGCCAGCCCCAAGGATCGCGCAGAAAACCTGATGATTGTCGACTTGCTGCGCAACGACCTGGGGCGCACCTGCCGGACCGGGTCGGTCAGCGTGCCGCAGCTGTTTGCCCTCGAAAGCTACCCCAACGTCCACCACCTGGTGAGCAGTGTTATCGGCGAATTGGCCGAAGACAAAGACGCACTGGACCTGATCGGCGACAGCTTCCCCGGCGGCTCGATTACCGGGGCCCCGAAAATCCGAGCGATGCAGATCATTGATGAACTGGAACCCACGCGCCGCAGCATCTACTGCGGATCCTTGCTGTACCTCGATGTACGCGGCGAAATGGACAGCTCCATTGCGATTCGCAGCCTGCTGATCAAGGGCGGGCGCGTCAGTTGCTGGGGCGGCGGCGGCATTGTGGCCGACTCTGACTGGCAGGACGAATACCAGGAGTCGATCACCAAAGTGAAGGTGCTGCTCGATACGCTGCAAACCCTGTAGCCCGCGCTTTTTGCTAAGATCGCGCTACTAGAGAGCGCCCAGCGCCATTCACTGTAGGAAGCCGCCTGATGAGCCATCCGTTCGACGTCGCTGAACTCGCCGCGACATACGCCAGCAAGTCCCCGCAAGACATTCTCAAGCTCGCCTTTGAACACTTTGGCGACGAACTCTGGATCTCCTTCAGCGGCGCCGAAGACGTGGTGCTGGTAGACATGGCCTGGAAACTCAACAAGAACGTCAAGGTGTTCAGCCTCGACACCGGCCGCCTGCACCCCGAGACCTATCGATTTATCGAACAAGTGCGCGAGCACTACAAGATCCAGATCGAGCTGATCTCCCCGGATCAAAGCAAGCTGGAACCGTTCGTCAAAGAAAAAGGCCTGTTCAGCTTCTACAAGGACGGTCATGGCGAATGCTGCGGCATACGCAAGATCGAGCCTCTGCGCCGCAAACTGTCGACCGTCAAGGCCTGGGCCACCGGCCAGCGCCGCGACCAGAGCCCTGGCACCCGCAGCCAGGTGGCCGCACTGGAAATCGACGGCGCGTTCTCGACGCCCGAACGCACCCTGTACAAATTCAACCCGCTGGCACAAATGACCAGTGAAGAAGTCTGGGGCTACATCCGCATGCTGGAGCTGCCTTACAACAGCCTGCACGAGCGCGGTTTTATCAGTATTGGCTGCGAGCCCTGCACCCGCCCGGTACTGCCCAACCAGCACGAGCGCGAAGGCCGCTGGTGGTGGGAAGAAGCCACGCAGAAAGAATGCGGGCTGCATGCTGGCAATCTGATCGCTAAGAACTAAAGCCCTCCCTGTGGGAGCGGGCTTGAACTGGCCTAATGAATTCGGACACATCAATAGGGCGCTATGATTGCGCCCAAATCTGAGGTGTGTTTGATGATGCGAAAGTCCTATTCCAACGAGTT
>NZ_JBUZTL010000040.1:0-31300 GCF_055408345.1 Pseudomonas sp. B424
TGAATGATCGCGCGCTCTTCAACGCTGAGTTCGGAATAGGACATAGGGGCAGCACCGTACCGGAAAGGTCAGGTGTTGCACTCAGTTTTCGCGGCCGCCTCCTGACAATGTGAAGCCTTTGGCTTCAAGATTCATCATCTTGAACTCCATCCACATTTTCTTTTTTGCGTAGTCTGGGCCATGGACATATAACGGCCCCGGCTTCTTCATGTCAGTTGTTAAACGTTGAAGCCCAGCTTTTATACTATCTCTTGATAAGTCTTGAAATGTAACCTTTGAAGGGTCTTTATAGTATTCAAAAGCTTTCTGGCTGGTGGAGTTTTTAAAGAAATGCTCAACGTTGCCGCCGACTTCTTGGTGTGTGAACTTCTTATCTAGAACCGTTTTGAATTTATTCTTTTTAAGAAATTCAACATCTACGCTTGTAGTAAGGTTTAATTCCTCATTGTATCTACTAGCTTTTTTTGAATAGTGCTCCATCAGTTCACTAAATTGATGCTTTTCTTGAAGCTTGTTTTTTAGTTTCGAGTATTGAATACCTAACTCACTGGCCTTGAATATTTGGCCTTCTTTTTCTAATGAATAGGCGTTTTGTCCATTCGGGATAATGTCAAAGCCTTGCTTGTGAAGGTTAGCAAGGAAAGCAGTAGTTGTGGCTGCGTCTTTAAAAGCAATTTCAATTTCTTCTTTGAATGCTTTCTTGTGAGATTTTATGCCTCTGACTTCAAGAGCTTTTTCGTTGCGGCTCTCTAGTGGTTTTGTTTCTAAGTCAGGGTTTATAGATTTTCTGTTAGTGACTTGGAATAGTCCGTGTTTCTTTTCGAGCTCGGTGAGCTTATGCTCGATAATGAGATAATCATCAACCTGATTATATATTTTATTGTTGAAATCTCTGGGTGCCCAAATAAAGTGAACGTGGATTTGTTTAGTATCTGTATGAACAGCAAAAGCGTGCTCACGGTTTAAGCCGTGAGTATCTGAATAAAGTTCTTTTGCTATGGCAAGGGCTTGTTCGGGTGTGATTTTGTCGGATGGGTCAAAAGATACCATTTCGTGAAAGCTGGTATTTTTCTGTTTTCCTTTACAAGATTTATCAATTTTCTTCGCTAAGAACTCAATGAACTCTTGCGTTGTTCCGGTTTGGAGTCTGTTGCTATCTATTAGAATAGATTTTTTTAAACCATACCCAAGTGTGTTCTGTGTCTCTCCTTTACTTTTCTGCGTGCTGAGTTTCTTCCTTATCATATTATCCTTATGTTGTTAGTTCAATTTTTTGCGTATTTTGCTCAATCTTTGAATAGTAGATATCAAAGGCTTTTTTGGCACTCTGAAAAATACTCATATTAGAGGCAATTATATTGGCTTTCCCTGAGTTTATTGCGGCAGCTATTTGGTTTAAGTTAATGCCTATTTTATTTAAAACTGCTTCTTGCTGTTCCATGTAGCTCACAAACTCATCATTCCTAATTTCAATCACCTTGCAGCCTTCCAATGCTAATTTTTCAATATACTTGGCTTGACTAATTTCAAGCAATTTTGCATTAGCAACAATTTTGTCTTTTGCTTCTTTTGAAATCCTGACATTGAATTGCTCACCATTTCTTTTTTTCTTACTCATAGTTATCCTCGTGGTTAGTTTGTGTTTTTCTGGAATGTCCGAAGGCATTACAGTTATCTGATTTTGCTTTTATATTTTCAAACGAAGTGTAGAAAATCGAGTAGGGAAGTAAGTGAAAAATGTCGAAGACTTTTGAACGGTAGGATAAAACGAAGTTTTTTCCTATACATTCCCATTGCTCGCCTTCTTTTTCTTGACTTCATATTATTATGCTAACTCAAGTTTAAAAGATTTCAATAGTGTATAGGAGCAATAGTTATTGATGACGTGCCTAGGAAGCAAACTAGTAGACTGCCTAGGACAGGTATAGGAAAGGTATAGAAATAAAAAAGGCCACCTCAAAAGGCAGCCAAAAATCAACAAATAAGGAACAGAAAAGACAAAGTATGGAATTAATTTTTAATATGTAATCTTTTTAAGGGCGTGCCCTAAAAAATAGATCCATCATCTGATGCTGACTCTAACTGATCTTCGTAATGACTTTTATTAAACTGTTCAACTTTTTTATAAGTCATTAACTTTTCAGGTTTACGATATTCGTCATCGCTTGCAAATGCTTGGAAGGTGCTGTCATCAACCATCCGAATATGCAGTTGAAGCTCTCTCGATTCATAACCGTAAAATTCGACAAACCCCGGTATTTGACTTTGTCGGGCAATCATTAAAGCTTCTTTAACTGGTTTTTCGTAAAGGTAATAAGTGGCTTTTACCATTATAGCTCCACCCGTTTCAGTGTCATTTTTACCGAAACGAGTGTTTTCATAAGGTTCAAAAACCACTCCGCCATTCATATCTTTTGTTTGACCAAGCCATCTGTAACCTTCAAGAGCCTTAGTGATTGACTTAATAGCCCCCCCATACTGAACGCTGGTTCTGTCTTTATCAAGTTCAACTCGCTCAAAGGTTTCTGCTGATGCTGTGAACGAAAAAGCTGCAATCAGCAAAGCAAATACAAAGTTTATGATTCCGCCCATATTCAATCTCCATTTTATTACTAAATTTATTAAAACACCGATCTATCACGACATGAAGAACACTATCCACATAGCCATATTATTTTAAACTTTATTAGAAAAACATCCCACTGTCTGTTGCGTCCTTCATTTCACTTTTATAGTTACTTTTATTAAAATCATCTACTTTTTTATACGCCATCAACTTGTCCGGCTTGCGATATTCGTCTGCACTTGAAAAGGCTTGGAACGTATCATCATTCACCATTCTTATGTGCAGCTGAAGCTCTCTTGATTCGTACCCGTAAAACTCAACAAAACCCGGAATCTCGCTTTGACGAGCAATCATCAGAGCCTCTTTAACTGGCTCGTCATAAAGGTAGTAAGTAGCTTTGACCATTATAGCCCCACCCGTTTCAGTGTCATTTTTACCGAAACGAGTATTTACATAAGGTTCAAAAACTACTCCGCCATTCATATCTTTTGTTTGACCAAGCCATCTGTAACCTTCAAGAGCCTTAGTTATTGACTTAATGGGGCCAGCATATTGAACACTGGTTCTATCCTTATCAAGTTCAACTCGCTCAAAGGTTTCTGCATTAGTAACAAAAGATGAAGCGGCCAATGCTATTGCAAAACACAACCCGATAGTTTTTTTCATTTGTCTTCCTTGCCATTTATAAAAATCAATCAAAACATAGAAATACTATCACAAAATAATATTAAAACGCCAGCACGCATTATTTATAGCTTAATAGAATGGTATGAAAGGATATACAAAGGCCAGCTAATTAGCTGGCCTCATAACCGACGACTACAATAAAAATCAAATTGAAAATTTATATTGTAGATATTTAACGGCATCCATTTTTGAAGCTGGCGTTGGGCCTTCCGAATACCTATCGAAAGTCATTCGTAATAATCCATCAGCCTTGTGACCGACCAAAGAGATGATGACAAGGTTCTTCACATCCGCACGTTCTAATGTAGTGATTACAGTTTTCCGTATGCTATGAAAAACACATTTTTTGTCAAATCCTAAATCTGTTTTGAAAACTGAAAACTGATTGCCCAAACCTTTCGATTTAGTTTCATACTTTCCGCCTTTGCTTGTCTTCAATAAATACCCATCGTCTGATGAAGCAACAAGCCGCCTGACCGTTTCCATAAGAAACGGATGAATTGGAACAAATCGAACGGATGCTTGTGTTTTACCTTCTGTAATATGAAAACAATCAACGCCATCCTCTTTAACAACTGACGATGTTTTCAAACGACAAATTTCTTCAATACGTGCCCCCGTATAAGCGGCTATCTCAATCAAATCTGCTAGCTTACGCTTGCCCATTTCAATTGCTTTACTATGTAAGGTATTAACCTCATCAGTTGTAAAAGCACGCCTCTCGTCTTCTTTAAGTGTTCCGCGTCGGACTTGGCTTAGCTCATGATTTTTAAATGGATTCATAGGATAACGCTCTTTAAAGGGGGGTTCTTTTTTAATCAAGAAATTATAGAATGCATTAAACGAAAAGAGATATTGTTTTTTAGTTTTAGCTTCAAGATTTTTTGAAATCAAAAATGAACCAACCGCTTCATAATCTAGCAGTAAGTCCTCAGCTTTCAAAAACGCATCAAGTGCTTTAATTCTCTTTATATGTCTATCGACTGTATTCAAGTCAACTTTTCGTTGATTTAACTCATAGTTATAGAACGCATCAAGGCGACTTTTGAAAAACGGGGTTTTGGGTGAGTAGTCCGAACGACCTGCTGCAATATCAATTGCTTCATTAACAAGGTCGATGCTTAACTTCTTTTCTTGTGCATATTGGATTACTTCAAAACCCATTTTTGTTTCATTGTTTGCGGGTTTCCCCTTAATTTTATCTTGGTTTATTGCCCTTTGATGCTTTTCAACTATTTGAAGAACATCATCACGGAAATTACCGATCTCACCCCTTCGGGCTTTTTCGATTTCGGTTTTCCACTGCTGCAACCATCGTAGCTTGAAAATATGGGCTTCCGAACGGTTGCCCGTTTTGAGACTTTTAGTCAGAACTTTACGCCCGGAAAAGGCTTCCCGTGCGTCTTCTGGAACGTCCAGACGGACGTAGTAGGTGCCAGATTTCAGGACTAAAAAATCGGTCATAGCAGCAGCCTTAGCGAATCATTTCTACCCAAAATTCTACCCAAAATTTCTACCCAAATCCACTGCAAGCCTTTAAACTAGCGGCATTGCTGGGTCTTATGATGTTTTTGAGGGAGTTCGAGTCTCCCTCGGGGCACCAAATATAGATCTCAAGGTGCCGCTCAATGCACCTTGAATACAAAAAAACCGGCCACTGCGCCGGTTTTTTTGTGCCTGAAATTCTACCTCTGTATCCCGAGGGAAATACCTGGCCTCGGGATACAGGCCTGAAACGCTGAGACATCACGCACCCTCCCCTTATGCCCCGCGCCAGCGCTTTACCCTGCCCCTGCCACCAAGCATCATATGCAGCTCGCTCTGATGCCAAAGGTGCCGGGCATTCGTGGTGATAAGGAACTGCAGTTGAACGAACATACTTTGTCCATGCGCCTGGAGCGTGTGGCTGCGCATATGCCGGCCGGCGCGCATCTGGCCGATATCGGCTCGGATCACGCTTACCTGCCGGTGGCATTGATACGCCGCGGCGCGATTGCGACAGCAGTGGCCGGCGAGGTCGCGTTGACGCCGTTCCGCTCGGCCGAACGCACTGTGCGCCAGAACGGTCTGGGCCAGCTGATCACCGTGCGACAAGCCTGTGGCCTCGCGGCAATCGAGCCGCAGGACGGGATCACGGCCATCAGTATCTGCGGCATGGGCGGCGAGACGATCCGCGACATCCTCAACAAAGGCAAGGCGCGCCTGAGCGGCCGGGAGCGGCTGATCCTGCAGCCCAACGGCGGCGAGCAGCCTCTGCGCCAATGGCTGATGGACAATGACTACCGCATCCTCTGCGAGGAGCTGCTGCGGGAAAACAGTTTCGACTACGAAATCATCGTCGCCGAGCGTACCGGGCCGGTGCTCTATACCCCCCAGGAACTCTACTTCGGCCCGCTGCAGATGCAGACGCGCAGCCCTGTGTTCCTGGCCAAGTGGCAGCGCATGCTGCGCCAGAAACAAAAGAACCTGAGCAACCTCGCCAGGGCACGACAGGCCGTGCCCGAGGACAAGGTGCAAGAGATCGCGCAGCAGGCCCGGTGGATCACCGAACTGCTGGCAACCCCGACACAAGTCACGGTTTAGATGGTTCCTCACTTGATCAGCCAACGCACCACGCTTTTGCTACTGACGCTCATCATTGGCTTTGCCCTTGTGGTGAATGCCAACTGGATGACCTGGAACATCCGGCTTCCGGGCTTCAGGCCATTCGGGGATGACCCTTCCTGGTATTTCGGCAAGCGCGAACTGATTCATCTTTCAGGGTTGTTCGGTTGCGTCCTGTTTGGCTGGCCCCTCTTGCATTCCTTCAGCATCAAAAACAGGCTGAAGGTGCATGCCCCCATGCTGCTCGTCGCGCTGGCGCTCATCCTGCTGATCAACAACGGGCCCGAGGCAATACTGGCCTGGGTTTCTCCCGATGGCCTGACTTACACACAGCTGCTTGCCTCCTACGTCATTAGCGTGCCTCTTTTGCTTGCCGTGCAGCGTTTCAAGCCGCGACTCTTCAAAGCCAGAAAAGCCCTGACCATTTGCACCGTGGGTTTAGTTGCCGTTTCTCTTTTGTGGGAGGTTGTGGTGCAACCACATTTCCCCACCTACGGCGAACCACCCCATGGCTATTACCAGTGGTCGCAGATACTGGCCGATGTCGCAGGGATTATGCTGGGCTACTGGGCCAGCCGATGTGTATTCAAGCGCATTACCCGCCGCTAAGCCCACCCCATAAGCACCACCGCACAGGAACCCGCACCATGGAATTGCCACTGGAAGCAGTCGCCCTTTATGCACTCAAACTGGCGTATGAGTGCGAAGGGTCAAGCCCGATTTTGCGCGACGATCCGGTCATGGCTGACTACGAGCGCGAGGTGTTTGCCTTGCTTGTGCGCAACGGCGATATCGGCACGATTCAAGGCAAAGTGAATCAGTGCCTGGAGTTGGCGTTGAAAGCCTTGGGCGGTGTGGATACGGTCATGGGCCGCGAGCTGCACAAGCTGTCCACAGACTTCGCACAGGCGCCGACAATTGAGCAAATGGGCACGCCCCTCACGCACCTGAGGGACTACTTGAAAGACATTCAGTGATCACGGCTTCTGGAACGTCTCCAGGTACGCCAACAGGTTTTCGATTTTCTCGGGGTCACTGATACCCCAGAAGATCATGCGCGTACCGCTCACCACTTTCTTCGGTGCTTCGATATAGGCTGCCAGTTTTTCCCGCGTCCAGACCACACCCGAATTTTTCATCGCGTCCGAATACTGATAGTCCGCGGTCGTTCCGGCCAGCCGGCCAATCACCCCATTGAGCTGCGGACCAAACCCGCCCCGGGCGTTTTCCCCGACGCTGTGGCAGCCGCCGCAGACCTTGTTGAACAGCTTGCCGCCCGCTTCGGCATCGCCCGCCGCAACTGCCGATGCACTGAAGAGTCCGGCAGTGAGGATCAAGGCAAAGGTCAATAAAGCAGGGTATTTCATGGGCGACTCCACATCAGGCGTTGCTGGCGGCAAGGGGGTTCAGCGGCAATTATGCCCGCCCGCAGCCCCGCTCACCAACCGGCTACCCAGCAAAACCGCCACTCTCCAGAAAAACACGCTCCTGCTCGGTCGTCGATCGACCCAGCACATGGTTGCGATGGGGAAAGCGCCCGAACCTTTCAATAATGTCGGCGTGTTCTTTTGCCCACTTGAAGTCTTTGGGCTCGAAATCCTGGTGCAGCTTCAACGACAGGCGCTGGTCCGCTGCGTCCTCGGAGTGCTCGAACGGCAGGTAGCAAAAACCGCGCAAGGACGCATCAACCTGCCGGTCCAGCCCGGCTTCGATCATCTGCCGGGCATAAAAGCGCGCGAGGGGATCGGTGGCGAACATGTGCGCCGTGCCGCGAAAGGTATTGCGCGGGTATTGATCAAGCAATATGAGCAAGGCCAGAGCCCCTTGCGGCTCTGCCATCCAGTGCTCCAGCTCGCGCCGGGCCGCCTGGAAATGAGCGCCATGGAAGGTCTCGCCGAACAAACGGTCAAAAGCTTCATCCTTGGCGAACCACTGCCCGGGCCCCGCCTGTTTCCAGAATTCAATCACCGCCTTTGGTGTTGGCGCCAGTTCACTTTGAGTCGTTGCCACAAGTCGCTCCTCGGGTCGCACAGGAAAATACGCTGCCTACATCTTAGCCAACCATCAACTGGCAGCCAGTATCTGCTCTGCCAGTAACACCACTGCGATGATGATCATCACTGTCCCGGACAGCCGGCTGACGTTTTTCGCAGCGCTCGGGCGGGTTTGCAACACGGCCTGTGCACTGAAGCCGACCATGAGGTACACCACGCCACAACTGACGGCATGCAACGCGCCCAACGCAATGATTTGCGCGGGGATTGGCCATGTCGACAGCGGATCGGTGAATTGCGGCAAAAGGGCCAGAAACAGCAGCAGCACCTTGGGGTTCATGCCGCTGACACACAACCCCTTCCACGCCCAGCGCGACCATGAGTCCGAGCCCTGGGCCTGCCCCGACTCAGGCGTCGCCGGGTTGCGCAGCATGCTGACACCCAGCCACAGCAAGTACAGCGAACCGGCAATCGTAAGCAGGGTCAGAATCATCGGGTTGCGGGCCACCAAGGCGCCCACCCCCGCCGCCACAATAACCGTGGCCAGCAAGTGCCCGGACAGCAGGCCCGCCACCGCAGGCGTGACCAAACGCCCGCGCATGCCCGCAGAAATCGCGTACGCCCAATCTGCGCCCGGGGTGATCACAAACAAAAACGACACCGCCCAAAATGCGGCCAATACGCTGATAGTCACGGGATGCCCAACTCCTCTAAAGCGAAAACCGCCGAAAGAAGAATAAGGAAATGCTGCTAGGATTATCTTTCGTTTATCCCAACCAACAATCAGTACAAGGGAAGGTTCTTCTACATGGACCGCATAGACAGGAATATTCTTGCGCAGCTGCAAGCCGACGGCCGACTTTCGGTCACTGAACTGGCTGAACGCGTGGGCCTGAGCCTCTCGCCATGCCATCGACGGGTGCGGGCACTGGAGGAGTCGGGGGTGATCCTGGGCTACCGCGCCCTGCTGGCACCCAGTGAGCTGGGGCTGAATTTTTCCGCGATGGTGTTCGTCACCCTGCGCGAAGTCACCCGCCAGGCAATCGCCGACTTTGAAGCCGCAGTGATTGAAACCGCACAGATTGTCGACGCACAAAGGCTGTTCGGCGACCCGGACTACCTGCTGCATGTGGTTGCCGCAGACCTGCCCGCCTTCCAGCAGCTTTACGACGAGCGCCTGACTTCACTGCCCAACGTGCAGCGCCTCACCTCCACCCTGGTGATGAAGCGGGTCATTCAGGACCGCATGCTGCCGTTGTAGACGTTGAGGTCGCTACACCAGCGGCGTCAGCCCGACCGCCAGGGCATCCAGCAAAGCGCTGACCTTTGGCAAGCCCTGCCGACTTCTTGGCCACACCAGGTTGATCGCCAACCCTTCACTCGCCAGATGCGGCAGCACTTCTACCAGTGAACCATCGGCCAGATGCTGCTTGATCAGCCAGGTGGGCAACTGGGCGATGCCGCACCCCGCCAGCACTGTCATCACCTGCCCTTCACCATCGCCCACGATGTACTTGGCGGGCATCACCCGGCGCTCGGTCTCACCGGGCCGGCTGCCTTTGAAAAGCCATGGGCTGACCGTACCGTCTGCCCGGCCATAGGCAACGCATTGGTGATGCTCCAGATCGCGGTCGGTCCCGGGCGTACCGTGGCTGCTCAAATAGGCGGGCGCAGCGCAGAACACATGCCGCTCACGCCCCAGAAAACGATGCCCCAGCGCAGCAGGCCAGACATCCGGGCCACCTACCCGCACGACAATATCCACCCCCTCCTCGACCGGATCGATAAAGCGGTCAGAAAACGAGATATGCGGCAGTAACAGCGCGTGGGCCTGCACAAACTGCAGGATCACCGGCAGCGCCTGCAAACGGCCGAAGGCCGCAGGCAGGTCAATGCGAAGTTTGCCCCGGGGCTCGCTGTTTTCGACTTGAAGGGACAGCTCGGCTTCTTCCAGTTCGGCCAACACCGCCGTGCACGTCCGATAGAACGCAGCGCCCGCATCGGTCAATGCCAGGCGCCGGGTGGTGCGTTGAAACAGGCGGACTTCAAGCCTGCTCTCCAGCCGGGCGATGGCCTTGCTGATCGCCGAGGCCGTCAGGTTCAAACGCTCGGCCGCCGCTCTGAAGCTGCCCGAATCGGCCACGCAGACAAAGACATCGATACCCTTCAAGCGCTCGGAGGAAAACATGCCCACCCCATATTGATGAATTCAGTTCATGTGATTGAGTAAAAGGTATCGCAAATAGGACTGAAATTCCCCAGTAAGCTTTCCACCCACAACCTTACTCAAGCATCAGGCACCTTTATGACCTCGCACAAACCCACCGTTTTAATCACCGGGGCCACCGGCCAGATCGGCGGCGACACCCTGCGCAACCTGCTGGCCGACGAGACCATCACCCTGGTCGCGGCAGTACGCTCCCCCGCCAAGGCCAAGCCCTTTGAAGACCAGGGCATTCGCACTGTCATTCTGGACTTCGATAAAGAAGAAACCCTGGCCCCGGCACTACAAGGCATCGACCGCGCCCTGCTCGTGACCGGCTACACCGTGGACATGCTGCGCCAGAGCAAGGCTTTTCTCGATCAGGCAAAAAAAGCCGGCGTACAGCACATGGTGCACCTGGGCGCGTGCGGGCGGGACGACACCACCATCGGCCACTGGGCCTGGCACCAATTTGTCGAGCGCTACATCGAGTGGTGCGGCTTTTCGTTCACCCACTTGCGCCCCGAGTGCTTCATGCAAAACCTGCTCAGCTACGACGGCACCCAGGCCGTAAAAAACGGAGTAATCGAGCAATACACCGGTGACACGCCATTCAGCTGGGTCGACGGCGAAGACGTTGCCCGAGTCGCGGCACAAGCGCTGCTGCACCCTGGCAAACACGCAGGCCAGACCTACCGGCTGGGCTATGACGTGCAGTCCTACGGTGATATAGCCGGCATCATGACCCGCGTGCTGGGCCAGCCGTTCAGCTACAACCCGCAGTCACCCGACGTGTTTCTGGAAAACATGCGTGCCGCCGGAGCCGAGATGGCATATATGACGTGCGTACATGACAACTTCACCCGCATGGCCGCCCGGCAGATTCCAGGGGTTGATGAAACCTTCGACAACTTCCAGCAAATCACCGGCCGCCAGCCAGTACGCTGGGAAGACTTTGTGCAAAAGCACCGCAGCGCTTTTGCTTATTGAGAAAACGCCCCGCCTGTCACCGGCCACCCGCTTGCGCGAACGCTGAGATTGCAGCGGCCATCATTTGGCCGCTACTATTGAGAACAATTCGCACTCACATTTGGATACTCGACCGGTGCCCTCTCTTCCGACCCATAAGCTGGGCTTCTTTTTCAGCGACCATCATCGCTGGCTTGTGCAGCATGTTCAGCGACGTCTGCGTAACCACGCCGATGCAGAGGACACCGCCGCCGATACGTTTTGCCAAATGCTCGCCGCACGGGTCGACCCGGACAGCATCGAACAGCCGCGTGCGTACCTGTCCACCATCGCCAGGCGGCTGATTTTCGACCGCCATCGTCGGCGCAAGCTGGAAACGGCCTATCTGGACCATTTGACCTTGCTGCCCGAGGCCGTGGCGCCGTCTCCCGAAGAACAGTTGCAGTTGATCGAAGCGCTGATTGCCATCGACCGGGCCATCGATGGCTTGCCTATGATCGTCAAGGCCACGTTCCTCTACAGCCAGCTGGACGGCCTGAGTTACGTGGCAATCGCGCAAAAACTGGGGCTCTCGGAACGTACCGTCAGCCGCTACATGAAGCAGGCCTTGCGCCAGTGCTACCTGAGCGAAGCCGGCCTGTGACCAAACAATCCCTGGACCCTCTGAGCGAACAAACCATCGACTGGATGGTAAAACTGCGTGCCGGTTCGCCCGATCCCGCACTGCAAGAGCGCTTTAACGCCTGGCTGGCCAAGGACCCCGCCCATGTCCAGGCCTGGGATCAGCTGCAAAGGCGCCTGGGCAGCGCTTTCAACACGGTTCGGGCACTGGACAAACGCATACCCGGGCAAGCTGGCGAAGCACGTCATCTGCTTTTGCAACCCACCTCATCACGGCGCGATGCCCTGCGCGCAATCACCGGCCTTGGCCTGCTCGGAGGGGGTCTATGGCTGGGTGCCAGCAGCCCCGCGGGTGACTCACTGCTGGCAGACTTGTCCACCGGCCGCGGCCAGCGCCAGGACTTCAATCTGGCCGACGGCAGCCGCCTGACTCTCAATGCCGACAGCGCCGTGGACCTGCACTTCACCGACAGGCAACGGCTGGTGATCCTGCGGCGCGGTGAGCTGATGATCGAGGTCGCCCCCGACCCCCAACGCCCACTGCGCGTTCGCACCGCAGAAGGTGAAATTCGCGCACTGGGCACACGCTTTCTGGTCGCCCGGCAAGAGCAGGCCAGCCGGGTAGTGGTGCTGCAGCATTCGGTTCAGGCCCGGCTGTTCAGCGGTCTGACCCTGGACCTGCAACAAGGCCAGGCCGCCATGCTGTATTCCCGCGCCATCGTGCCCCTGGCCGGCGACCAGCGCTACCGCGCCGACTGGCTGCGGGCAAAACTCAATGTGCTGGACGATCCCCTGGAAGACGTGGTCGCCGCCCTGCGCCCCTACACCCGCGGATTTGTGCGCGTAGCCCCCGAAATACGCGGCCTGCGCGTGCAGGGCGTATACCCGCTGGACAACCCCGGACGGGCCTTCGCGGCACTGGCAGAAACTCTGCCCATTCGCGTGGATCACTACAGCCCCTGGCTGACCGTGATTCGCCCCGCCTGAGCCCCGCGCAAAAAAGTTTTTGATAATTGATCGCATACGTGTCCGGTTTTCAAATCTCAGCCCACCTATCTCCTGAGACTTCCACACGATCAGGAGAATGCTGTGTTCAACCCGTGGCCCCACACCCTTAGCATCGCCGTTGCCCTGGCAACTCTGGCCAGCCCTGCCCTGGTACAGGCCCAGAACATGACCTTCAACCTGCCGGCCGGTCCTCTGGCCAACACCTTGAATGCCATTGCCAGCCAGAGCGGCCAGATCGTCTCTCTGGAGCCCGCACTGGTGCAGGGCAAACTGGCCCCCGCGGTGATCGGCAACATGTCACCCGAACAGGCCATGGACACCGCCCTGCGTGGCAGCAACCTGCAATTGCGCATCACCGGGCAAGGCAACTTCAGCGTGGAACCCGCCCCGCAAACCGGCGATGCGCTGCAACTGGGCGTCACCAATGTCACCGAGCGCAGCCTCGACGCCACCACTGAAGGCTCGGGGTCCTACACCGCGCAGGCAGTGACCATCGGCAAGGGAGCACATTCGCTCAAGGAGACCCCGCAATCAGTCACGGTCATCACCCGCAAAATGCTCGACGACCAGAACCTCAACACCATTGAACAAGTGATGGAGAAGACCCCGGGCATCACCGTCTATGACTCGCCCATGGGGGGCAAGTACTTCTACTCCCGTGGTTTTCGCATGACCGGCCAGTACCAGTACGACGGTGTGCCGCTGGATATCGGTAGCAGCTATGTGCAGGCCGACAGCTTCAACAGTGATATGGCGATCTATGACCGGGTCGAAGTATTGCGCGGTGCGGCGGGCATGATGAAAGGTGCGGGCGGCACCGCTGGCGGGGTGAACTTTGTACGCAAGCGCGGCGAAGCCACCCCCCATACACAGCTGGCGCTGTCGGCGGGTACCTGGGACAACTATCGCGGGCAGATCGATACCGGCGGCCCGTTGAACGATGCGGGCACCCTGCGCGGCCGCGCCGTGGTCACCCAACAGACCCGCCAGTACTTCTACGACGTGGCTGCGCGCAAGGATCAGGTCTACTACGGCGCGCTGGACTTCGACCTCAGCCCCGACACCACCCTCGGGCTGGGCCTGGCCTACGAAGATGTCGACGCCACCCCGTGCTGGGGCGGGCTGCCGCGTTATGCCGATGGCAGTGACCTGAAACTCAAGCGCTCAACCTGCCTCAACACCTCATGGAACAACCAGCGCAGCAAACGCACCACCTGGTTCGGCGACCTCAAGCACCAGATCAACGACGACTGGGCGCTGAAGGTGGCCGGGGTTTACTCCAAAAACACCCAGGACATGGAATACGCCTTCCCCAGCGGCGCGGTGCCCGTGGGCGCCACCAGCACCAACACCCTGATGCTCGGCAGCACCTATGACTACAACCAGACCGACTACGGTTTCGATGCCTACGTTGACGGCAAATTCGACGCCTTTGGCCAGCAGCACGAACTGATCGTGGGCGCCAACGCCAGCCGCTCGCACAAAGATGACTTCTACGCCGTAGCCGCCCTGCCGGAGCGCCAGAATGTGTTCAACCCCAATCACAACCTGCCGCGTCCCGACGAAAGCTATTACCTGGCCAATGCCTCACGGGGTGGCCCGGTGGATATCAAGGTCAAACAATACGGCGCCTACTCCCTCGCCCGCCTGAAACTGGCCGACCCGCTGACCTTCGTGCTGGGTAGCCGGGTGAGCTGGTATGCATCGGAAAACGACGCTGTCTCCTACTGGCGGGGCGAAGGCTCCCCGGTGTATTCCGAGGCCAGGGAAAGCGGCCAGGTCACGCCGTTTGCCGCCTTGCTGTTCGACATCAACGACAACCTGACCACCTATGCCAGCTACACCGATATTTTCACCCCACAGGGCGGCTATCGGACCATCAACGGCACAACCCTCAAGCCCCTGATCGGGCAAAGCTACGAGCTGGGGATCAAGGGCGAATGGTTTAACGGTCGGCTTAACAGCTCGTTCAATCTGTTCCGCACCATTCAGAAGGACGCCGCCCAGACCGACCCCCTATGCCCGGACGGTGGTTGCTCGCTCAACTCCGGCAAGGTTCGGGCCCAGGGTTTTGAAGCGCAAGTCAGCGGTGAAGTGATCGAACGCCTGCAATTGCTTGCCGGCTATACCTACACCCAGACCAAGGTGCTGGAAGATGCCGATACGGCCCAGGATGGCCAGGCCTACAACTCCTATGTACCGCGCCACCTGCTGCGCGTGTGGGGCGATTATGCTCTGACCGGTGCATTGGATCGCGTCACGGTCGGCGCCGGCGTCAATGCCCAGAGCAGCAATTACCGGGTTTCGCCCATCAGCGGCAACGACATTACCCAGGCGGGTTACGCCATATGGAACGGCCGCATCGGCTATCGCATCGACGACACCTGGTCGGTGGCACTGAACGGCAACAACCTGTTCGATAAACGCTACTACGCCACTGTCGGCACCGAAGGGTTCGGCAACTTCTACGGCGAGCCGCGCAACTTCGTCATGTCGCTCAAAGCCGACTTCTGAGGGCACTGCAGCGCAAGCGCCCGGCAGTCTCGGGCGCTTGCCTTGCGTTCAGATACGAATAAAAATCCGCTCGGTTCTGCACACTACTGTTGAGTTGCTGTTGGCCCTGGGACACCGGATCGAGCCGTTGACCCTGGCGATTGATCCCCGGCAGGTCTATGGCGCCCACGGGGCCGTAGGCGCCGCCGCATTACTGGCCGCCGTGCGTGATCGCGAAGCGGCCCTCGACCGCCCCCTGCGCGATGACGAACTGCAACCCCTGAGCCACTATCTGGTCCACAACGCCACTTCCGCCACGGCTGAAAACCTGTACCGTGCCCGACGCGACTTTGAACGTGTCGGCAGTCGCATGGAACGCGTGTTCGATGATTACGACATCCTGCTGAGCCCGGTGGCGCCCAGCTACACCGCCATTGCGCAACTGGTGATCCCAGAACGCCGGGCGACCATGATTGCGATTTACAACTTCGCAATCATGGCGCTGGGGGGGGGGGGGGGGGCGGGCCGTTGGCCGTTGGTGTGCTGAGCGATCATTTGACCCCGTATATCGGCGCTGACGCACTGCGCTGGTCAATGGTCATTTGCTCTGGGGGGTACCTGCTGGCAAGCGGACTGCTGATTAGCATATTGCGACCTTATGCGGCCGCCACAGGAATCAGCAAAATGCAGACAATGTTGCCGGCGACGGCTTAACAGCAGTAGGGGTCGGGTTGTGAGCTATCCCGCTTTCACAAGTGCTTCACACTCACAAACCCGGGGGTCAGCCCGAACACCTCAACCCCTTGGGTGGTGGATTGGCCGATCGTGACCTCGCGCCGGATCACTGGCGCGTCAAGGTCTTCACGGTGCTCCACGAAGCTCCCGCCCCCTGCCTGTTCAACCGCCCCGTGAGGGATGATAAAACTGTGTTCATTGCGGTATGTCACGATCGTCATATAGACACTCATGCCCAGCCGAACGGCCTTGAAATCCCCGCTCTCTGGGGCATTCACGGTGATGGTGATCGGGAATCTGGCAGCATTGCCTGCATTGTCATCCGGAATGGCCAACTGACTGATAGCGCTGACGTAACCACTGAGTGCCCGCCCCGAAAATCCATCGCCAGCTATAGCAACTTCCTGGTTAAGGGCAAACGTGTTCACGTCCGACTCCGCCACCTGGGTAACCACCTTGAGCCCTTTCATGTTCGCCAGCTTGATCAGTTGCTGGCCTTTGGCCAAAAGAGCGCCCTGGTGCAACGCCCCCACTTCGCCCCCTGTCGTCTGCGGCGCCCCAAGGGACAGCACAACACCCGAAAATGGAGCATAGAGGGTCTTGTGTTCCAGCAAGGCGCTTAGCTGTTGATGGGCGATGGATGCATTCTGGTATTCCATATCGGCAATGGTTCTGGCCTCACCCTTGCCGGCCACCTGCACATTTTTGAGTTCCCTTGTGGCTGCTGTCAGTTCAAGGGATTGAAGGTAATGCTGCTGCTTCAAGGCATCACGTTCATTACGCGGGACAATGCCTTTTTGATACAGCGCCTCGACTTGAGAAAGCTCAAGCTCAAGACTGCCTGTGGACAGTTCGGCCACTCTGAGGGCCTGTCTGGCCCGCGTCATTTCCGGCCCCGTAGCCCATGTCTTGTAGACCTCAACGGCCTGCTGCATTTTCAGTTTGGTGGCCAGGGCGTCCCTGACCTTGATGTCCAGCAGGGCCGTATCGAGCGACAACAAGACCTGCCCCTGTTCGATCTGCATGCCCGGGCGCAATTCATTGGCCAAGGCAAAACCATCAAAAGGAACGGTGATGATGGTTGTCTCAACCGGTTCGATTTTGCCGACCAGGCCGATCTCATGCTCCAGTTTCTGGCTACCGACAGCCACCCAGGAAACTGCGGCGTCCGGCGCCGCTGGCAGGTACAACACCAGCAACAAGATCAGTACCAGCCCCCCTGCCGCAAGAGACTTCCAGCCCCCCGTCAGGGCCTTTAACCGGTCAAAAACTCTCAAGTGAAATCTCCCAGCTCTCCAGCATGACGCCCAGCAGCAGATCCAGCTGGGCTCTGGCATCCAGATATGAAATCTTCGCGCTCAAATTGGCATCTTCCGCCGCACGCAGGTCGGCTTCGAAACTGATGATTTGAAAGTTGCTGGATCGCCCCGCATTCAACTTGTCGCTCTCGATGGACAGCTTGCGCCTGGAGAGGTCCATCACCCGCTGGGAGATTTCAAGCTGACGCCACAGGGTGTTAAGCCCGCGAACCGAATCGGTGATCTGGCGTTTCAAATCAAGACGCGCCTCTTCTTGGAGCAACTGCTGCTGCTCAACCAGGCTCTGGGCATTGACCTTGCCCTGGCGGATGCTGATATCTCCAATGGGGATCTCCAGCTTCAGGCCTGTGTAACTGTCCCACGTCCGACTGGAACCTATGAGACTGTGCTGATCCCGTTGCTGATTGACTCCCACCACCCACGACACATCCCAAAGAGCTCTGTCTTGGGCGACCAACAGGTTGATCGCTGCCTGCTCGCTCTGTAGCAGTGTCGCCAGGTATTGCGGCTGCCTGGCCTGCGCCACCCCAAACGCCGTCGCCTGATCAATATCAAGCCGGGTCACTTGCAGGGTGTCACTGGCACGTACAGGCGTCGCCAGATCGAGTGCCAATAACTTGAGCATCAGTAATCGACTCGCTTGCAGCTGGTTTTTCGCCTCTTCTACCGCCAACTCCTGTGTCGCGATATCCGCTTCGATCTGGACAACGTCAAACTCCGCAACTCGTCCTGCTTCAATCAGCTGTTTGTTGACCTTGAGGAGCAAAGCGGCCCGCTCAAGCGCCTCCAGGGCAAGCGTCACCTGACTCTGGGATTTCATCAGCGTGCGATAGGCAGCAATGATGTCGTACAGGGTTTGGGATACGTTCGCCTTCACATTCAGCTGGTTGACTTGCTCGGTCAGTTTGGCCAGGCGCAAGGGTGCCGTCGCGACCTCTTTACCTGCCCCCCTGAGCAACGGTTGAGTCAACGTCAGCCCCAGGCCATCACTGCTCAGGTCGCCCGTTTTTTTCGTGGCACTGAGCTTCTGGCTCCAGCTCAGATCAAGGTTGGTCCCGTATTCACTTAGCAAGCTCACCGAGGGCGTGATGCCGGTAGAACGACCGCTGTCGGCGCTGCCCTTGGATAGCCCGTGAGTACCACTGAGCTTCAGTTTTGGGTTGAACATGTCATCCGCCACAAGCAGCTCGAACTTCTCCCGCAAGCGCTGGAGCTTGAGGCTACGAATGCTGTAGTTGCGGCGCAGGCCCAGCGAAACGGCTTCAGCCAAGGACAGATCGATGGAATGCTGACTCAACAAGTCACTGCGCAATTCGCTCTGAAGTGTCACGCGGGTGTCGACCCGGGCCGGGGCTGCCGCCAGTTGTTTCGACAGGATCAAAGCACAGCACGCCGCGCTTGTAATAACGACCAGTTTAATAATCACGAAGCGCCTCTACAGGTGTAAGGCGCGAAGCCGCAATTGCAGGTTTCAACCCAAAGAAAACGCCAACCAGTAACGTACTTGAAACGCCCAACGGGATGGACAGCATCGCCAACTCAAACGCCCAACCCGATACCAAGGCATACAACCAGGCCAGTGCAATACCGACACCCGCCCCCAACACAGCACCCACTGTACTGAGCGCGAGCGCTTCGACCAGAAACAGATTGCGTATGTCCTGGCGGCGAGCGCCAATTGCCATTCGTAAACCGATTTCAATACGACGCTCAGAAACATTCATATACATCACGTTCATGACGGCAACACCGCCCCCTACCAGCGTAATAACCCCCAGCGCCATCAGCAGATAATGAAAGGTTTTATCCTGGCGGCTCATGGCCTCCATTATTTGTTTCGGGGCGACCATTTCGACAGTGCGTGTTTTAAATGCACGGCTCAAACGTTCCAGTATCAGCGGCATGACCCGTTCGAGGTTATGCGCAGGTATGACACGCATAACCACATTAAAAATACTTGCGCCACTGTCCACTCGGGCAAGCCCCCGAAACGGAATAAATACCGAATCATCGGTCAATACCGGATTGATCATTGAGGTGCTCGCGGGCTGCAATACACCGACCGTCCTGAACAAGTAACCCTTGATCCTGAGCCAATCGCCGAGTTGGACTGTGAGACCGCTATTACTCAGAGAAGCCGCCACTTTATGACCGAGCACAACGACATTATCGTCACGATCAAAGTCATGTAAAAAACGCCCGCGGCTGACAGATAAATTCATCACGCCCAACAGTGCCGGTTCCGTCCCGACAATTTTCGCATCGACCTGCTGATGATTAAAACTGACCTTGCCCGAAACATCCGAAACAGGTGCAATTATTAGTCCCTGCAAATCAAGCGCCCGGATTTTTTCAGCATCGCTCCAGAGAAGGGAGTCTTCAATATTCAAATCGTTATTAAGATTGGCAATCAAAGTATCAACACCCATATCTTGAAATATTTTCGCCGCATCCTGTCCGGCGTTATGGCCAATATTAATCACCGCCACGATAGAGCCACTACCAATCACAATGCCTAACAACGCCAGTACCGAGCGTTTGCCCAGGGTACGAAAACTGTCGAGGGCATCTTCAACAACCTGGGCCAGGGCGGGGGTTATCAACCGGGTTAAAAAACTCACGGCCGGAGTTCCTCAACACCACCACTTCGCACGACAACCTGACGCTGCATGAGCTGCGCGACACCCATGTCGTGAGTCACGATCAATAGCGTTACGTGTTTTTCTTGTTGTATCGACAGCAGCAGTTCCAGAATTTCACTGGCGGTCTGGCTGTCCAGACTTCCAGTCGGCTCATCGGCCAGAATCAGGGACGGCTTGCCTACCAGAGCACGAGCGATGGCCACTCGCTGCTTTTGCCCGCCTGACAGGTCGGCGGGCCTGTAACTGGCACGCTGCGCCATGCCCACCCGCTCCAGCATGAACATGGCCTCTTCCAGGGAGCGCGCTCGATCCATTGCGCGGTATCGAAGCGGCAAAGCCACATTCTCGACAACACTCAGGCGGGGGATCAAATTGAAGTTCTGAAAGATAAAGCCGATGTTCATCTTTCGAAGGGTTGGCAGGTCGTCACTCTGAGCTTTGGATATCGGGTGCCCCATGAACAGGTACTCGCCCTCATCGGCAAAGTCCAGCAGGCCGATAATGTTCAATAGCGTACTTTTGCCGGACCCGGACGGGCCGACAATGGCGCAGGTTTCTCCCACGTCAATCTGAAGATCAACCTGACTGATAACCGAATTCAACTTACCGTCATGATGGTAAGTTCTGCTGACCCCTGTCATTGAAATGCATTTAAAGTCGTGCATTACAAGCATGTACCTTTCACCAATAAGCCAAGAGATCAACCACCCCACAACATCTTTATGTGCGCAGTGAAACCAAGCAATTAAAACCAGCAGATATACTTTTACTGCACACCCTTTCCTCCCGAAACATTGAAAAGAAAGAGCGCGCAACCTCACACCCCAGAAACTGGCACGAGCACAACTGACTTAGAAATAGACCGAACTGGTCCAGCATTCGGGATCGTTAAGTGATTTATCAAAAACAAACTGGAAGTACGCCTCGCCCTTCGAAGCACCCAACCCCATATTACTTCGTTGCAGCGTGAGGTTATGCCAATTACCATCCTGCTTCATCCTGTCAGGGGATTTGCTTGCACCGTCGCTGACAAAGTGCGGCACTTTGCCAGCATACAAGTTTATATTAGCCTTATCGCCGCCTTTCTGACCGTTAGAACGGGTAATTTTGTAGCGGGTGACATGTACCCATTTACCTACCTGAAAATGATTACCTACAACGCCTTCAACAATACCGGTAAAATTTCCAGACTTGCAGGAGAGCGTGAAAGTTTTTGACTGACCCACGCCAACATTAAGAGTGGTCGCAAAGCTGGCGGTTGCCGGCAGACAAACTAGAGACGCTACAACAACAAGTTTCCTAAACGAGAATTTGGACATGCTTTATACCTTAGTTCAAATTAAGCAGAACTTCCTGATGAAGTTAAGCCCGGGCATTTGACCATTAGTACGCCATTAATAATGCAGGAATTTCCCTAGGGGACCGTAAGAATACAAGTAACCAAAGACCACACACAAAACCAAATAACAACTAATTATCAAAATATCCTACGCCCTATCCCCGCCCACTCTCGCCATACTCAGGCCTGAATCCCAGCCAAAAAAAACCCCGCTCTTCTTTCGAAGGCGGGGTTTTTCGGTCTGGCGTTCTTAGTGCGCGTAAGTCAGCAGCAACTCGGCAGGCGCTTTGAAATCCAGAGACATCATGACGCTCAGGGCGGTGATGGTGAAGATCGAGAACACGAACAGCTTGCGTGCCCAGACCTTGTCGTCGACGGCCTTGTAGCCCGTCCACGCCATGTACAGCCAGTACATGCCCATCGCGGCTGCCACGGCCATGTAGCTCATGCCGGCGTAACCACCGAGGGTGAGCATCAGGGTCGCGATCAGGAACGCGAGGATGTAGAGCAGGATGTGCTTCTTGGCAACCTTGATCCCGCGCTTCACTGGCAACACCGGAATCGATGCGGCCAGGTAATCGTTGAAGCGGAAAATCGCGATGGCGTAGGAGTGCGGCATCTGCCACAGGCTGAACATCACCAGCAGGGTCAGTGCGGCCATGTCGAAGTTGTTACTCACAGCCACATAACCAATAACCGGTGGCATTGCACCCGACAGACTGCCAATCAGCGTGCCGTGAACCGACTTGCGCTTGAAGTACAGGCTGTACAGACCGACGTAAATCACGAAGCCTATCGCTGCGAACAGAGCCGCCAGCGGGTTGGCCACGCGATACAGCAGGGCAAGGCCGGCGACCCCCAGCAAGGTGGCGTAAATCAATGCCACCTTGAGGGAGATCAGGCCTTGTACCAGTACGCGGTTCTTGGTGCGGTCCATCTTGATGTCGATGTCGCGGTCGATGCAGTTGTTGAACACACAACCGGACGCTACCACCAGGGAGGTGCCGATTACCGCGGCCAGGAACAGGGCAAGATCGAAATGCCCCTTCGAGGCCAGGAAAAACCCACCTGCCACAGAAAGCACGTTACCGAAAATGATCCCCGGTTTGGTGATTTGGATAAAGTGCTTAAAGGACATCGGGTCTTACCTCACTTCGCCATCATTTCAGTGTGGATGCTGAACATGATCCACAGGGACAAGCCCACCAGCAGCACAATAACCAGCGCAGCAAATACCAGCGCGGTGACGTTGTTGCGTTGTGCAGGCGAACGGTCCAGGTGCAGGAAGTACACCAGGTGAACAACCACTTGCACTACGGCGAACAACAGCACGATCGCCAGAGTGGTGAATTTGGGCAGCGATGGGTACATCACCAGCCCGAACGGAATAACGGTCAGGATCACCGACAGGATGAAGCCGATTGCATAGGACTTCACGCTGCCGTGGTTGGCGCCGTCGGAATGTGCGTTAGCCATTACAAAGTCCCCATCAGGTAAACAACGGTGAATACGCAGATCCAGACCACGTCCAGGAAGTGCCAGAACAGGCTCAGGCAGCTCAGACGGGTCTTGTTGGTCGAAGTCAGGCCGTTTTTCTGCACCTGATACATCATGATCGCCATCCAGATCAGGCCGCTGGTCACGTGCAGACCGTGGGTACCGACCAGGGTGAAGAAGCCGGACAGGAAGCCCGAACGGCTAGGACCGTAGCCCTCGGAGATCAACAGGTGGAACTCGTTGATTTCCATGGCAATGAAGCCTGCACCGAGCAGGAAGGTCATGCCCAGCCAGAACAGCACCTGCTGCTTCTTGCCCTTGAACAACGCCAGCATGGCGAAGCCGTAGGTGATCGAACTGAACAGCAACAGGGCAGTTTCACCCAGTACGTACGGCAGTTCGAAGATGTCGTGGCCCGACGGGCCACCTGCAACGTTGTTTACCAATACCGCGTATACCGCGAAGATCGACGCAAACAAGATGCAGTCGGTCATCAGGTAGAGCCAGAAACCAAAGATGGTTGTCTCGCCCGCGTCGTGGTGTTCCTCGTGCTCATGGTCGTGACCATGAGCGTGTCCAGCAGTGGTCGCTAAGTTCGACATGGTTTAAGCCTGTTCCAACTTGGTTTCAACACGAGTAGCCGGGATTGCTTTGGCGGCTACCAGACGCTTGTGCTGCTCAGCCTCGATACGCTCGATGGTCTCAACCGGCACCATGTAGCCTTGATCGTCGCGGGCAGCGTGGGCAACGAAGACCACGACAGTGCCAACCAGACCAACGATGGCCAGCCACCAGATGTGCCAGATCATTGCGAAACCGAACACGGTCAGCAAAGCACCCATGTACACACCGGTAGCGGTGTTGTTAGGCATGTGGATCGGCGAGTACTTGGCCGGAGCCTGGTACGCAGTACCGTTTTCCTTGGCTTCGGTGAACGCGTCGATGGTGTCGACTTTTGGCACTACAGCGAAGTTGTAGAACGGAGGTGGCGACGAAGTCGACCATTCCAGAGTGTGGCCATTCCATGGATCGCCATGCTCGCAGGCGTTCTCTGGCAGCTTGCGGTCACGAATACTGACGTACAGCTGGATCAGTTGGCAGGCAATACCGATAGCAATCAGTGCCGCGCCGAACAGGGCCACGTACAGGTAAGGCACCCACTCAGGGTTGGTGCTGGCGTTCAGACGACGGGTCATGCCCATGAAGCCCAGCGCGTAGAGCGGCATGAAGGCAACGAAGAAGCCGACGCACCAGAACCAGAACGCTGCCTTGCCCCACTTCTCGTTCAGTTTGAAGCCGAACGCTTTAGGGAAGTAGAAGCTGAAGCCTGCGATGTAACCGAATACCGCGCCGCCGATGATCACGTTATGGAAGTGAGCAATTACGAACAGGCTGTTGTGCAGTACGAAGTCAGCACCCGGGATGGCCAGCAGTACGCCGGTCATGCCGCCGATGGCGAAGGTCACCATGAAGCCCAGGGTCCACAGAACCTGGCTGGTGAAGCGCAGACGGCCCTGGTAGATGGTGAACAGCCAGTTGAATAGCTTGACCCCCGTCGGGATCGAAATCAGCATCGTCGCCAGACCGAAGAAGGCGTTGACGCTTGCACCCGAACCCATGGTGAAGAAGTGGTGCAGCCAAACCATGAAGCCCAGCACCGAGATCGCGCCGGAGGCGTAGACCATCGAGTGGTGACCGAACAGACGCTTGCCGGTGAACGTGGAGATAACTTCAGAGAAGATACCGAACGCCGGCAGAATGAGGATGTATACCTCAGGGTGACCCCACGCCCAGAACAGGTTGACGTACATCATTGGATTGCCACCAAGTTCATTGGTGAAAATGTGGAAATCCATGTAACGGTCAAGTGTCAGCAGAGCCAGGGTAGCGGTCAGGATCGGGAACGAAGCCACGATCAGGACGTTTGCCCAGGTGCAGGTCCAGGTGAAGATCGGCATGTCCATCAGTTTCATGCCAGGAGCACGCATCTTCAGTACGGTCGCCAGGAAGTTAACCCCGGTTAACGTCGTACCAAGCCCCGATAGCTGTAGCGCCCAGATGTAGTAATCCATCCCCACGCCCGGGCTGTACTGCAGGCCCGACAGTGGCGGGTAGGCAACCCAGCCGGTCTTGGCGAACTCGCCGACGCCCAGCGACAGGTTGACCAGCACAACGCCGGACACCAGCAGCCAGAAGCTCAGGGAGTTCAGGAACGGGTAGGCAACGTCACGTGCGCCGATCTGCAGCGGCACTGCAAGGTTCATCAGGCCGGTGAAGAATGGCATCGCCATGAAGATGATCATGATCACACCGTGAGCGGTGAAGATCTGGTCATAGTGTTCAGGCGGCAGGTAGCCAGGCGAACCCTCGGTGGCCATGGCCAGCTGGGTACGCATCATGACGGCGTCGGCAAAGCCGCGCAGCAGCATGATCATGGCGACGATGATGTACATCACGCCGATTTTCTTGTGGTCGACTGACGTTAGCCATTCGGTCCACAGGTAGGTCCACTTCTTGAAGTAGGTGATTGCTGCAAACAGTGCCAGACCACCCAGCGCGATCATGGCAATGGTCACCATTACGATCGGCTCGTGGAACGGGACCGCTTCCCAACTTAATTTACCAAACATCGTTTACTCCTCTGCCCCGGCAGCTGAATGCGAACTTGTGTCCACCCCATCGGTCCCGGCCACTTCTTTCTTCTCGTGCTTCACCGGCTTGCCTGGAGTCATACCTTCGTACTTGTCGACGATTTTCTGAAACAGGTTCGGTGTGTACGTGGAGAACAGTTCAACGGGGTTGTTCTGGCTGGCTTTGGACAAAGCAGCGTATTCAGCTTCATCAAGCTGTTTAGGTGATGCTTTGACTTCACTAACCCAGGCATCGAATTCAGCCTGAGAAGTCGCAATCGCTTTGAATTTCATGCCAGTGAAACCGGCACCGCTGTAGTTGGCAGAGATGCCTTCCATTTCAGCGTTGCGGTTGGCAATCAGGTGCAGCTTGGTCTGCATACCGGCCATGGCGTAGATCTGACCGCCCAGGCCCGGAATGAAGAACGAGTTCATGACCGTGTCAGAGGTGATACGGAAATTGACCGGAGTGTTGGCCGGGAACACGATCTTGTTGACGGTGGCGATACCCTGTTCCGGGTAGATGAACAGCCACTTCCAGTCCATTGCCACCACTTCGATGGTAATCGGCTTGACGTCAGATTCGAGCGGACGATACGGGTCCAGCGCGTGGGTCGATTTGTAGGTGATCACGCCCAGGGCGATGATGATCAAAATCGGCACGGTCCAGATCACAACTTCGATCTTGGTGGAGTGCGACCACTTCGGCGTGTAGGTAGCGCTGGTGTTCGACGCACGATATTTCCACGCGAAGACCAGGGTCATAATGATGACCGGCACTACGACCAGAAGCATCAGCAACGTAGCGGTGATGATCAGATTACGTTCTTCGACCCCGACCTGCCCCACTGGATCCAGCAGCGTCCACTTGCAACCTCCCAGCAACAACATGCCGAAAAGTGGCAATAAGCCAAGGAGTCTGGGGTACCTTTTTTTAGTCATCTCACGACCTCTAAAACAGCTTGCACAATGCAGTTGGTTTTTTTCGCCAACACTTCGCCCTGCCAAGGGTTGGCTCTTTTCCGGAATTGAATAAATGCCTGCTCTATCACCATCAGGCGAACGGGCAAATTCCGGGTTAGCAGTGATTTCTTATTCGATACGTGGTCAATGGCCTTGTTACAGACCAATTCCATTTGGTGCGGAACTTAGAAGGGTTGCCAGTACCTGGGAGTCGCATGGGGCGCCTGTCATGAACCGCCCAGTCGCCCTTCAACTTCCCGCTTGGGCTCAGGGATGAGCAGGCTGGACGTTCAGTGCGGGCGATTGTAGTTAGGTAGCTCTCTATAAACCATGTCTCATCCGGAAATAATTCTTCTCGGCTCCAGTAACAATCCCTACCTATTATTACCCCCCGTGTTTCAAAGCCCCCCTCATCCAGGGCCGAAGCACGCCAATGGCGCGCGATTTTAACGCCCCTTTTTAGCGCACGAAAGCCCCCTCCCCAACCTGCTTAAACGCCCAAATAAAAAGGGCTACAGCCGATTTGCATGGTGTCACGCGGCGTACTTTTCAAGCCTGCCATCAGCAGCGGATCGCTTCACTCGTGTTACATGAAGACATACGCTTGCAAGACCGCTTGTCAGACCAAAACACGCCCTGCGACAATTTCTCCGTGACAATATGTCGCAGTGCCGCGCAGCCCTTTTCGGCGTCGAATCACATCCCCTTTACATTTGCTCTCGGGCAAAAAAATGCCCCGCACTTCCAAGGGAAGAACGAGGCGGCCCAAGCAAAATTTAACCTTTTGCTCAGTCAGCTTTTTTCCGGTTGCGGTAAATGCCCAGCGGTACCAGCACCGCGGTCATTACAAAGGCCGCCAGCGCCCACTGCGCCAGCGACAGGCCGAGCACGGGCGGATACGGGGTTGAGCAAAAACCGTCGACCTGAAACCCCAGCGGGAAGATCGCCGCCAGCGGCAGACCATCGACAATCGGTTGCAACGCGTCAAGACCGCAGCTCACCGCAGGGTTGGCCAGGATATAAACGTGACGCCCGGCAGCGACAATGCCACCGATGGCGCTCAGCACGACCAGCACTTCAAGCACTGTCAGGCTGCGCCGGCCAGGCATCGCGGCGCCTATAAAGGCAAAGATCGCGATCAGCAGCAGGGCATAGCGTTGCAGGATGCACAACGGGCAAGGCGCCTCGCCGAGCACGATCTGCATGTAGAGCGCACCGCCAATCAGCGCCAGGCAGATCAGCCCCAGCAGGACCAGGAAGCGTTTCTCCCGACCCAATTGCATCATGTCTTCCGTCATCCCGCGTCCCTTTGCCTGAGTGTGTAAAGCGCGCAGTTTACACCCTGCCCCCCGGGTTGGATGTATCTGAACGCCGCAGGAAAAATGTCGCAGGGGGATTAATGGGGGATTAAGGCCCAGCTTTTGTAGCCGCTGCCGCAGGCAGCGATCCTGCTTTGCAAGGCCCTGCGGCCCTTATCGCAGCCTGCGGCAGCGGCTACAGCTTTTAACCTGTATTGGCGGTTATTTCAGCTCGGCCGCCGGGCCGAAGAACTCGTAGCGGCTTTGCTGCTCCGGTACGCCCAGGGCTTTGAGGTGGCGTTTTACGGCGCCCATAAAGCCCTTGGGGCCCAGGAAGTAAGCATCCAGATCGCGCTCTTGTGGCAACCACTGTGCCAGTACTTCCTCAGTCAACAGGCCTACATGATCTGCCGACTCATCCTGCTCGGCGTAGCAGTAGAAACGCTGCAACTGGGGGTGCTGTTCTGCCAGTTCATCGACCCAGGTACGGAACGCATGCACCTGGGCATTGCGCGCGCAGTGGATAAAGTGGATCGGGCGCTGTGTCGCCAGTGCGGCTTCCAGCATGGCCAGGGTCGGGGTAATGCCCACACCGCCACTGATCAGCACCAGCGGTTTTTGGCTGTCGGTCAGGGTGAACTCGCCCGCTGGCGGGAACAGTTCCAGGGTGTCACCCACGTTCAGCCGGTCATGCAGGAAGCTGGACACCACACCGCCGTCCTCACGCTTGACGCTGATGCGGTAGCGACCGACCTGGGACAGCGCCGACAGGGAGTAATTGCGACGCACCTCTTCGCCATCAATCATCAGCTTCATGCCGATGTACTGGCCCGGGGCGAAGTCGAGGATCGGTTGCTGGTCGACCGGGCGGAAGTAGAACGAGGTGATTTCTGCGCTTTCCTGGATCTTGGCCGCCAGCTTGAACTCGCGACCGCCACGCCAGCCACCCGGTGCAGCGGCTTTTTCGTCATAAATGGCCGCTTCGGCACCGATCAGGATATCGGCCAGCTGATTGTAGGCCGCGCCCCAGGCGCTCAGCACTTGCGGGGTGGCGATGTCGCTGCCCAGCACTTCTTCAATCGCCCGCAACAAGCAGCTGCCGACAATCGGGTAGTGCTCGGGGAGGATTTGCAGCGCAACATGCTTGTTGATGATTTTGGCCACCAGGTCGCCCAACTGATCGAGCTGGTCGATGTGCCGCGCATACATCAATACACCGCGCGCCAGGGCACGCGGCTGGTCGCCACTGGCCTGGTTGGCCTGATTGAACAGGGAGCGCACCTGCGGGTACTCCGACAACATCATGCGGTAGAAGTGTGTAATCAGCGCTTCACCGCCGCTTTCCAGCAGCGGCACGGTGGATTTGACGATGGCACGATCCTGAGCGGTAAGCATAGGGTGACTCCTGAGCACGTAGGCTTAATCAATTACCCTTTACCTATCAGTTTCCGTGCCAAGTTTAAAAACCTTTAAAATCAGTATCTTATAATCATACTAGTCATTTTGACTCTGACTGCTTTATAGTCATAACGACTAGATGAGGTCAAAATGACTGCAAAATCCCTGCTCACAACCCTGCTGCCCCTGGTTGCCGACCTGTCGCGCGACCTGCCTGAAAGCGAGCGCTATCGGCGCCTGCTGCAAGCCTTGCGCGCCCTCCTCCCCTGCGATGCTGCTGCCCTGCTGCGGCTGGACGGCGACTGGCTGGTGCCGCTGGCAGTGGACGGCCTGAGCCTGGATACGCTGGGGCGCCGCTTTAAAGTCAGCGAACACCCGCGCTTTGAAGCCCTGCTCAGCAGCCCCGGGCCTACGCGCTTCCCCAGCAATTGCGAGCTGCCCGACCCCTATGACGGGCTGGTGGACGGACTGGCCGAGCACCTTGAAGTTCACGACTGCATGGGCTGCCCGCTGTTTGTTGAAGAGCGCCCCTGGGGGCTGCTGACCCTGGATGCCCTGGACCCCAAGCGCTTCGAGCCGATCGGGCTGGACGACTTGCAGGCCTTTGCCAGCCTGGCCGCAGCCACGGTCAATGTGGCGCAGCGCATCGAGCGGCTGGCGTTGCGGGTCGAGGATGAGCAGCAAAAAGCCGAGTTCTATCGACAGGCCAGCGGCTCGCCCAACAAGGAACTGATCGGCCAGAGCAAAATCCACAAGCGCCTGCTGGAAGAAATTGCCCTGGTGGGCGGCAGCGACCTGACCGTCTTGATCACCGGCGAGACCGGTGTCGGCAAGGAGCTGGTGGCCCAGGCCATTCACGCCGCATCGCCACGGGCAGACAAGCCGATGATCAGCCTCAACTGCGCCGCCCTGCCCGATACGCTGGTGGAAAGCGAGCTGTTCGGTCATGTGCGCGGGGCCTTTACGGGTGCTACTCAAGACCGGCGGGGCAAGTTCGAACTGGCCAACGGCGGCACCCTGTTTCTGGATGAAGTGGGCGAGCTGTCGCTGACCGTGCAGGCCAAGTTGCTGCGGGTACTGCAGAGCGGGCAGTTGCAGCGCCTGGGCTCGGACCAGGAACATCAGGTCAATGTAAGGCTGATCGCAGCGACCAACCGCGACCTGGCCGAAGAAGTGCGCAGCGGGCGCTACCGCGCAGACTTTTATCATCGCCTGAGCGTCTACCCGCTCCGGGTGCCGGCCTTGCGTGAGCGCGGACGGGACGTGCTGTTGCTGAGCGGGTTTTTCCTGGAGCAAAACCGTTCCCGCATGGGCCTGGGCAGCTTGCGCCTGAGCCCCGACGCCCAGGCCGCGCTGGTGCATTACGCCTGGCCCGGCAATGTGCGCGAGCTGGAACACCTGATCGGCCGCAGCGCCCTTAAAGCCCTGGGCAGTTGCAGTACGCGCCCGCGCATATTGACCCTGGCCGCAGCAGATCTGGATTTGCCCGCGACCCACGACGACACTGCAGTGGTTGAGCCCCAGAGTGTGCTGGATGCCGTCGGCGACTTGCGTCTGGCCACCGAAAACTACCAGCGCCAGCTGATCAGCGCTTGCCTGGAGCGTCATCAACACAACTGGGCCAGTGCTGCCCGCGAGCTGGGGCTGGACCGGGCCAACCTGGGACGGATGGCCAAGCGGCTGGGGCTGAAGTAAACCTGCCACCTACTGTGGGAGCGGGCTTGCTCGCGATGCAGGCGATGCGGTCGGCCAGCCAAATCGAGGCGATGCAATCGCGAGCAAGCCCGCTCCCACAAATTATGCAGTGGTTGAGCCCCAGAGTGTGCCGGATGCCGTCGGCGACTTGCGTCTGGCCACCGAAAACTACCAGCGCCAGCTGATCAGCGCTTGCCTGGAGCGTCATCAACACAACTGGGCCAGTGCTGCCCGCGAGCTGGGGTTGGACCGGGCCAACCTGGGACGGATGGCCAAGCGGCTGGGGCTGAAGTAACCCTGCCACCTACTGTGGGAGCGGGCTTGCTCGCGATGCAGGCGATGCGGTCGGCCAGCCAAATCGAGGCGATGCAATCGCGAGCAAGCCCGCTCCCACAAATTATGCAGTGGTTGAGCCCCAGAGTGTGCCGGATGCCGTCGGCGATTTGCGTCTGGCCACCGAAAACTACCAGCGCCAGCTGATCAGCGCTTGCCTGGAGCGTCATCAACACAACTGGGCCAGTGCTGCCCGCGAGCTGGGGCTGGACCGGGCCAACCTGGGACGGATGGCCAAGCGGCTGGGGCTGAAGTAACCCTGCCACCTACTGTGGGAGCGGGCTTGCTCGCGATGCAGGCGATGCG
>NZ_JBUZTL010000041.1:0-31264 GCF_055408345.1 Pseudomonas sp. B424
ATGATCGCGCGCTCTTCAACGCTGAGTTCGGAATAGGACATAGGGGCAGCACCGTACCGGAAAGGTCAGGTGTTGCACTCAGTTTTCGCGGCCGCCCTATGTAATATATTCATTTATACTGCAAGCCGGATATGTTTAATCTTTCGGGCATATCCCTGCTTTCCCAATCGGGTAAGTCGAAAAGCTTCCCCGCAGAAGGCTCACGACACTGTCGTCATTGGGCACACAACCCCGCCAGGCGGGCTGCTGATCAGTGCTGTTTCCGGTATACTCCCCGGCTTTGTAAAAATCGCCTACGAGTGCCGCCAGCCATGGAAATCAACCCGATCCTTAACAGCATCAAGGACCTGTCAGAGCGCTCCGAAACCATTCGGGGGTATCTTTGACTACGATCAAAAGCATGAGCGTCTGACTGAAGTCAATCGCGAGCTTGAAGATCCGAGTGTCTGGAACAACCCTTCGTACGCCCAGGAACTGGGGCGCGAGCGCTCCCTGCTGGCGCAAATCGTTGAAACCCTCGATGAAATGCACACCGGTCTGGCCGATGCCAAAGACCTGCTGCTGATGGCCGCCGAGGAAGAAGATCAGGCCGCTGTGGATGACGTTGCTGCTGAAGTAGAACGTCTGCGCGAAGCCCTTGAAAAACTCGAATTCCGCCGCATGTTCAGCGGTGAGATGGACGCCAACAACGCTTACCTGGACATTCAGGCAGGCTCCGGCGGCACCGAAGCGCAGGACTGGGCCAATATCCTGTTGCGGATGTATTTGCGCTGGGCCGACAAGCGCGGCTTCGATGCCACCATCATGGAACTGTCTGCCGGTGAAGTCGCTGGCATCAAGGGTGCAACCATTCACATCAAAGGCGAGTACGCGTTTGGTTGGTTGCGTACCGAGATTGGCGTCCATCGTCTGGTTCGCAAAAGCCCGTACGACTCGGGTAACCGTCGTCACACCTCGTTCTCGGCCGTATTCGTTTCGCCGGAAATCGACGACAACATCGAAATCGACATCAACCCTTCGGACCTGCGGATCGACACCTATCGTTCCTCCGGTGCGGGTGGTCAGCACGTAAACACCACCGACTCGGCCGTGCGTATTACCCACGTACCGAGCAACACCGTGGTGAGCTGCCAGAACGAACGTTCGCAGCATGCGAACAAAGACACCGCGATGAAAATGCTGCGGGCGCGTCTTTACGAGCAGGAAGTCCAGAAGCGCAATGCCGCTTCCCAGGCACTGGAAGACACCAAGTCGGATATCGGCTGGGGTCATCAGATCCGTTCGTATGTACTCGACGCCTCGCGTATCAAGGATTTGCGTACCAATATCGAGCGCAGCGACTGCGACAAGGTACTCGACGGCGATATCGACGAATACCTGGTGGCCAGCCTGAAACAAGGGCTGTAAGTCGGCAACAAACCGTGTGCGAAGCCAGTGCGATGCCCATAGGCGCGCTAAAGCCCGCTTCCCCCTGCCGCAAGGCGGGGGCAACGAACCTGTGATGGAATTTTTAAAGACATGAGCGACCTACAACTCGACCCGCAAGACCTGCAACAGGAAGAAAACACCCTGATCGCCCTGCGCAAGGAAAAACTTGCAGCCGAGCGCGCCAAGGGCAATGCCTTCCCGAATGACTTCCGCCGTGACAGCCTCTGCGCCGACTTGCAGAAGAAGTACGCCGAGGCGACCAAGGAAGAGCTGGCTGAAGCCGCCATCCCGGTCAAGGTTGCTGGTCGCATCATGCTTAACCGTGGCTCGTTCATGGTGATCCAGGACATGACCGGTCGCATCCAGGTCTATGTCAACCGCAAGACCCTGCCGGAAGAAACCCTGGCCGCCGTGAAAACCTGGGACCTGGGCGACATCATCGCCGCCGAAGGCACCCTGGCCCGTTCCGGCAAAGGCGACCTGTACGTTGAAATGACCAGCGTACGTCTGCTGACCAAATCCCTGCGCCCGCTGCCGGACAAGCACCACGGCCTGACCGACACCGAACAGCGTTATCGCCAGCGTTACGTTGACCTGATCGTCAACGAAGATGTGCGCCACACCTTCCGTGTGCGTTCGCAAGTCATCGCCCACATCCGCAGCTTCCTGATGGCCCGCGACTTCCTGGAAGTCGAAACGCCGATGCTGCAAACCATCCCGGGTGGCGCGGCAGCCAAGCCGTTCGAAACGCATCACAATGCCCTCGACATGGACATGTTCCTGCGCATCGCGCCTGAGCTGTTCCTCAAGCGTCTGGTGGTAGGCGGGTTTGAAAAGGTGTTCGAGATCAATCGCAACTTCCGCAACGAAGGCGTTTCGACTCGTCACAACCCGGAATTCACCATGTTGGAGTTCTACCAGGCTTACGCCGACTACGAAGACAACATGGACCTGACCGAAGAGCTGTTCCGTGAACTGGCTCAGCTGGTTCTGGGCACTACCGACGTCCCGTACGGTGACAAGGTGTTCCATTTCGGCGAACCGTTCGTGCGTCTGTCGGTGTTCGACTCGATCCTCAAGTACAACCCCGAGCTGACCGCTGACGACCTGAACGACATCGACAAGGCTCGCGCCATCGCCAAGAAAGCCGGTGCCAAGGTGCTGGGCTTCGAAGGTCTGGGCAAGCTGCAAGTGATGATTTTCGAAGAGCTGGTAGAGCACAAGCTGGAGCAGCCGCACTTCATCACCCAGTACCCGTTCGAAGTGTCGCCGCTGGCCCGTCGTAACGACGAGAACCCGAACGTCACTGACCGCTTTGAGCTGTTTATCGGTGGCCGTGAAATCGCCAACGCCTACTCCGAGCTCAACGACGCTGAAGATCAGGCCGAGCGCTTCATGGCACAGGTTGCTGACAAGGATGCAGGCGACGACGAAGCCATGCACTACGACGCCGACTTCGTTCGTGCCCTCGAATACGGCATGCCGCCGACTGCCGGTGAAGGCATCGGTATCGACCGTCTGGTGATGTTGTTGACCAACTCGCCGTCGATTCGCGACGTGATCCTGTTCCCGCACATGCGGCCACAAGCGTAACGATGCAGAATAAAAAGCCGCCGTTAAGGCGGCTTTTTATTGTCTGGTGCGCAGTCTGTTGAACATTCAGGAGAATGTGTGGGAGCGAGCCTGCTCGCGAAAGGCTAAGGCGCTGCGCGATCACCGGTAAACACGCGCTATCGTCAGCCACCTTCGCGAGCAGGCTCGCTCCCACAGTTTCGGTAACGCCGCTCAATTCAGAAGGAATCTGTCATGCCCCCTCAAGGCGCAGCAAATATCGCGGTCGCGCTCGCGCAAAATGTTGAGTACCAGGGCCGCAAGGCCAGCCGCCATGGCAGCGAGCAGCGTCGTCAGCTGATTCTCGATGCAGCCATGCGGATTGTCGTGCGCGACGGTGTGCGGGGTGTCCGTCATCGGGCGGTGGCAGCCGAGGCAGGGGTACCGCTCTCTGCGACGACCTACTACTTCAAAGACATCGATGACCTGATCAACGACACCTTCGCCCAGTACGTCGAGCGCAGTGCCGCCTACATGGCCAGGCTCTGGCAAGGTACCGAAGACACATTGCGCGCGCTCATGGCAAAAGGTAATGGCAGCCAGCACGCACGTGCCGCGCTGGCCGATGAGATCGCGCAGATGGCGGCCAGTTATTTGCAGCACCAGCTAGAGACCCGGCGCGAACACTTGATGGCCGAGCAGGCTTTTCACCAGGCGGCACTGATCAACCCCAGGCTGGCGTTGCTGGTGCGTTCCCATCAGCAGATTTTCCTCCAGGGCGCCGGTCATATCTTCGAAGTGCTAGGCTCCAGGCAGCCACAGCAGGACGCCGAAGTCTTGACGGCGATAATCGGTCGGATGGAATATCAGGCCCTACTCAATGGCGCGCAGCCAGTGGCTGACGATGACCGGCTCGCTATCCTCACCCGTTACATGCGTTTGGTGTTGGCCGCTCTATAGAAGGATGCAGGCATGAAAGCTTGGCGTGTAATGCTGTTGGCAGTGTCGTTTTTAATGTTGAACGGGTGTCTTGTGACCTTTACCCAGGCACCGCTGGTGGCAGAAGCGGCACCCAAACAATTGCTGGGGCAGTGGACCAGCAAGGATGCCTGGGGGCAGGCGCGCAATCTGAATATCAGCGCCATCGATAAAACTCACTATCAGGCGGTGGTTTTCCCCAAGGGAGAGCCCAAGGCCCGGGAACGTTACCGGTTTATCGTCGCCCGTCATGGCAGCCGCTGGTACGCCTCGGCTGCAGTGCCTGGCCGGCTGGGCGGCAACTACACGCTTAACGGATTCGAATTGACCGACAGCGGGGAACTGGTGATCTACGATCTCGATCTGGAGCAGATCCAGCAAGCGATCAGTCAGTCGGCATTGAGCGGTGAACCGGTCGATACCGCCGAAGGCACGGGCACACTGATCAACAGTCCATCGGCCAAGGTCTTTGCTTACCTGGACGACCCGGCCAACTCTGACGTGTTTGTCGAAGCTGCCCGCTATCAGCGAGTGGCCAAGTAACAACCCCATTCAAGCCCAACCAAGGAGCACCGGGTGGACGATTACCAGCGCACGATTCGCACGTTGTCAGACCGTATCGTACTGGCGCAAACCCCGATCCGCGTACTGGATGCGGTGAAGTGGGACGACAGCATCCGACAGGGCTTTTTAAAGGCCAAAGGCAAGGAAATGCCTGCGGTCAACCGCGACTATTACCTGGGGCGGCCGCTGTCTTTTGACTCGGGCGCGGTGAAGTCCGAGTTCCAGAACATCGAGCGCGATATCACCCGCCAACTGGGGCAGTTCAACCCGGTGGGCCAGATCATGCGCCGCATGTGCAAGGAATACCGCATGGTGGTGCGCATGCTCGAAGCGCGCGGCACCGAAGACTTCGGGCTGATCTCCCAGGAGCTCTATGGCGCTGCTTCGGACGCGTTCCATGCCGGTGACCCGACGCTGGCCGATCTGGGCCTGATGATGTCCGACTATCTGGACAACATCGACGGGCGCGGCGCGCTCAAGGACGAAGCCAAGACCCTGACCGCCCAGGACGCCGTACACATGCTGCAAACCCGCCTGAACAAGGTGTTTGGCGAGGCCGAAGATACCATTCGGGTATTTGAGTCCGACGGCATCGTCGCGGATGCCGCGGCGGGCGCCGACTACATCAAGATCCGTACCGACGCGATGTTCAACGAACGTGACGTGCGGGCGCTGGAAGTTCATGAGGGTCTGGTGCACGTTGGGACCACGCTCAATGGTCTTAACCAGCCGATCTGTACCTTTCTGTCCAAGGGGCCGCCTTCATCCACCGTGACCCAGGAAGGCCTGGCGATTCTGATGGAGATCATCACCTTTGCCTCCTACCCGAGCCGCCTTCGCAAGCTGACCAACCGTACCCGCGCCATCCATATGGTGGAGGAGGGCGCGGACTTCATGCAGGTGTATCAGTTCTTCCGTGAGCAAGGGTTCGAGATGCCAGAAAGCTATGGCAACGCGAGCCGGGTTTTCCGTGGATCGGTGCCAAATGGCCTGCCATTCACAAAAGACTTGTCCTACCTCAAGGGCTTCATCATGGTTTACAACTACATTCAGCTGGCCGTACGCAAAGGCAAGCTGGAACAAGTGCCGCTGCTGTTCTGTGGCAAAACCACGCTGGAAGACATGCGTACCTTGCGTCAGTTGGTGGATGAAGGATTGGTGGTTGCCCCCAAATACCTGCCGGACCAGTTTCGTGACATGAACGCGCTGTCGGCCTGGATGTGCTTCTCCAACTTCCTCAACCACCTGAGCCTGGACCGGATCGAAGCGGACTACTCGAATATTTTATAAACCCTGTGAGAGCGGGCTTGCTCGCGATGCAGACGCTGTGGTGTTTCAGTTGAGCCGCGTCGATGCAATCGCGAGCAAGCCCGCTCCCACACCCAGACCTATTCAGGCGACAGGCGATTGGTTCTGATGAAAACTCTGGCTGCACTCTGCCTGCTGTTATCGCTCAGCGGATGCAGCTCATTGCTGTTCTACCCCGAGCCCGGCCAGCCGATAACCCCGACTGCCGCAGGGTTGAAATACAGTGATGTGCTGATCACCGCGGCCGATGGCACCCGCCTGCATGGCTGGTGGCTACCCGCCAAACAAGGCGTGCCGCTAAAGGGCACGGTGTTGCACCTGCATGGCAACGGCGGCAATCTGGCGTATCACCTGGGCGCAACCGCCTGGTTGCCCGCCCAGGGCTATCAGGTGCTGATGCTCGACTATCGCGGTTATGGCCTGTCCCAGGGCGCGCCGGGTTTGCCGGCCGTGTATCAGGACATCGGCGCGGCCTTTGACTGGTTGCAACACCAACCCCAGACGCAAGGCCAGCCATTGATTGTGCTGGGGCAAAGCCTGGGCGGGGCGATGGGCCTTCATTACCTGAGCGGGCACCCGGCGCAACGGGCACGGGTCAAGGCGATGGTGCTCGATGGCGTACCGGCCAGCTATCGCGAAGTGGGGCAGTTTGCCTTGAGCACGTCCTGGCTGACCTGGCCGTTGCAAGTGCCGTTGTCGTGGCTGGTGCCCGACGCCGACAGTGCCGTGTATGCGATGCCTGGAATGGAGGGGGTGCCGATGCTGATCTTCCACAGCCTGGATGATCCGGTCGTGCCGCTTTCCAATGGCCTGCGACTGTATCAAGCTGCGCCCCTGCCCAAAGTGCTGCAACTGACACGTGGCGGCCACGTGCAGACGTTTGCCGACCCGACCTGGCGCCAGGTAATGCTGCGCTACCTGGATGACCCGCAACACTTTAATGGCGTGCGGCGCCTGGGCGAAATTCCCAATTACCCCGCCTCACCGGATTTGACTACAGCTGCTGAACCAGAGAGCCAACAATGAGTGAAGAACGTAACGCCATCCCCCTGATCATTACCGGTATATGCACCATCCTCGGCACCGTGGGCGCCCTGTGGTACTACGGTTACCTGCACTTCGCCAAGCCTGAAGATGCGCTGCTGCTCAGCGACTTCACCATGCTCAAGACCATCCCGGGCGAAGACTACAAAGTCTCGCTCACGCCAGCCAGTCAGGTGGCGCAGTGCATTGACGGCATCATCGTATTGTTCGACACCGAGCAAAAAGGCCTGACCGGGGTACTGGTCAATAACAAGAAACAGGCCGTGCGTTGCCTGGGCCAGGAAACACCGAAGCTGGAGCAGTAACGTTCTGTTGTGGGAGCGGGCTTGCTCGCGATGGTATCGCCTCGGTTTGCCTGACGAACCGCGCTGTCTGCATCGCGAGCAAGCCCGCTCCCACCGTTGTGGATTTATCTGCGCCCAAAAAAAGCCCCGCCTGATCACTCAGGCGGGGCTTTTTTTACAGGGGGTTACTGCATCGACGAACGCGGCGCGACCGGCTGGTTGTCGTTGGAGATAGTCACTTCAACACGACGGTTCGAGGCGCGGCCCGAATCGGTCGCGTTACTCGCTACCGGGTACTCCTTGCCATAACCCTTAGCCACGATACGGGTAGGGTCTACGCCTTTGCGTACCAGTGCATTACGCACCGATTCGGCGCGGCGCTCAGACAAGGTCTGGTTGAAAGCTGCCGAGCCGACGCTGTCGGTGTAACCCTCGACAATCACCTTGCGGTCCGGGTTCTGCATCAGGTACTCAGCCAGGGTATTGATGTTGCGCATACCGTTGGGCTGCAGGTCGGACTTGCCGAACTGGAACAGCACGTCACCAAAGGTCACCAGTGTGCCGCGCTCAGTCTGCTTGGCGTTCATGCCCTTGAGTTGCTTGATCTGTGCATCGCGCGCTTCAAGCAGTGCCTGGGCACGGGCCGATGCGGAGTTCTTCAGGTTGTTTTCAGCGGTACGCAAGGCAATGGTTTGCTTGGCCAATTCAACACGCTGGTTGGTCAGGTAGGCCAACTGGTCAACCTTGGAATCGTCTTCCTTGTTCAGAAAGGCCTTTTCAGCCTTGTCCAGCCAGTCGCCTGCGTCCTTGGTTTCAAGGGCTGCAACCTTGGTGGCTTCCGGGTTGGTTTGCAGGGCCGAGAAGTTGGTCTTGGCATTTTCCAGATTGACGTTTGGCTGGTGCGAGCACGCCGCCAGGCCAACGCTTAGAGCTAACAGGGCGGGGATCATTACTGTATTGCGCATGATATTTAGTCCTTTCTATCGATTAGGGTGCTGTGTCGCCAGGTGCAGTCAAAAAAGGGCAGCGCTTACTGAGCGCTGCGCATGCCTTCCTGACGCAGTTGCTGAACGGCATTCTGAGCATCCTGAACGGCCTTCTCTGCCTTGGCGGCCTGGGCTTTGCGTTCTGCTACACGAGCATCCCATTCTGCTTGCTCGGACAAACGACGGGCCTCGTCGTATTTTTTGTCATGCATGGCCAACTCGGCCTGCTTGAGCTTGTCCTGAGCCGACTTCATTTCTACCGGTGCATATTCAGTAGCGCCTGCGCTCACGGCGTTATTCACGGCCGATTGAGTCACTGCGTACTGCTCTGACGGAGGGTTGCCAGCACAACCAGCCAAAACGAAGCTGGTGCCGATTGCCAGCGCAGCCAGTTTTAGCCCGCGCAGGCGAGGCGAGGTGGTTTTGACAGTGCGGGTCATCATGGTCTTCAACTCCATTGGGAAACTCCTTAAAAACATCAAGTCCATCACGACGGTGGTGTCACTGGCAGTGTTGCAATACAGGTTCCAGCGGTGATGGTTAATGGCTGTGACCGGAGCGCTTTTTGAATAGTTCAATAAAAGATGGCAAATGGCCTAAAAGATTATTTGACCGATTGGTCAGGCGCGCATTTAAGTTTTGCCCGGGGTTTGACTTGTCAAAAGCAGGCGTTGCACAGCACTCTTGAGGAACGAGCTGTCCCCGGATACTGCTGGAGAAACTGCTGATGACCGATATTGATGCACGCTTGCGCGATGATGTTCACCTGCTGGGCGAACTGTTGGGTAATACGATTCGTGACCAATACGGCGAAGCATTTCTCGCCAAGATCGAGCGTATCCGCCAGGGGGCCAAGGCCGACCGGCGCGGCACCACGGGCGAGGAATTGAGCGCGATTCTGGATGCCCTGAGCGACGATGAAGTGCTGCCGGTGGCGCGGGCGTTCAACCAGTTTTTGAACCTGGCAAACATTGCCGAGCAGTACCAGCTGATCCACCGGCGTGAAGAAGGGCAGGCCGAGCCATTTGAGGCGCTGGTCTTGCCGCAGTTGCTCGAACGGCTGCTTGCCGAAGGGCATAAACCCGAGTCGCTGGCGCGCCAGGTCGGCCGTCTGGATATCGAGCTGGTGCTCACCGCGCACCCTACCGAAGTGACCCGCCGTACCCTGATTCAGAAGTACGATGCCATCGCCGAGCAACTGGCTGCCCAGGACCACCGTGACCTGACCCTTGCGGAAAAATCCGAGATCGAACAGCGCTTGCAGCGGCTGATCGCCGAAGCCTGGCACACTGAAGAAATCCGTCGCACCCGTCCCACCCCTGTGGATGAGGCCAAGTGGGGTTTTGCGGTCATCGAACATTCGTTGTGGCACGCCGTGCCGCATATGTTGCGCAAGGCTGACAAGGCTCTGCATGCGGCCACCGGGCTGCATTTGCCCCTGGAGGCGGCCCCGATCCGCTTTGCTTCCTGGATGGGCGGCGACCGTGACGGCAACCCCAATGTCACCGCCAGCGTGACCCGTGAAGTGTTGTTGCTGGCGCGCTGGATGGCGGCGGATTTGTACCTGCGTGATATCGACAAACTGGCGGCTGACCTGTCGATGCAGCAGGCCACTGCGCAACTGCTGGCTGCAGCCGGGGAGAGTGCCGAGCCGTATCGTGCCGTGCTCAAGCAATTGCGTGAGCGCCTGCGGGCCACCCGCAACTGGGCCCATAGTGCCTTGAGCAGCGCGCACGCTGCCCCGGCAGAGGTGTTGCAGGACAATCGCGATCTGCTGGCGCCGTTGCAGCTTTGCTATCAATCGCTGCATGCCTGCGGCATGGGCGTGATCGCGGATGGGCCATTGCTCGATTTCCTGCGCCGGGCCGTGACGTTCGGCCTGTTTCTGGTGCGCCTCGATGTGCGTCAGGACGCGGCTCGACACGCTTCGGCCATGACCGAAATCACCGATTATCTGGGGCTGGGCCGCTATGAAGACTGGGACGAAGATGCCCGTCTGATTTTCCTGATGCGCGAGCTGAGCAACCGTCGTCCGCTATTGCCCGGTTACTTCAAGCCCGGTGCCGACACTGCCGAAGTGTTGGCAACCTGCCGTGAGGTGGCCGCTGCACCGGGGGCGTCACTGGGTTCATATGTGATCTCGATGGCCGGCGCTGCCTCTGATGTGCTGGCGGTGCAACTGCTGCTCAAAGAGTCGGGGCTTGAACGCCCGATGCGTGTGGTTCCGTTGTTTGAAACCCTGGCCGACCTGGACAATGCGGGGCCGGTGATCGAGCGGCTGCTGCTGTTGCCGGGCTATCGCGCCCATCTGCAAGGGCCGCAGGAAGTGATGATCGGGTATTCCGACTCGGCCAAGGACGCCGGCACCACGGCGGCCGCCTGGGCGCAGTACCGGGCACAGGAATCGCTGGTCAACATCTGTCGGGAACAAGACGTTGAACTGCTGTTGTTCCATGGTCGCGGTGGCACCGTAGGTCGCGGCGGCGGCCCGGCCCACGCGGCGATTCTGTCGCAGCCGCCGGGCTCGGTGGCGGGACGTTTCCGCACCACGGAGCAGGGCGAAATGATTCGCTTCAAGTTCGGCCTGCCGGACATCGCCGAGCAAAATCTCAACCTGTATCTGGCGGCCGTGCTGGAAGCCACCTTGCTCCCGCCGCCCCTGCCGGAGCCGGGTTGGCGGGTGTTGATGGACGAACTGGCGGCAGACGGGGTCAAGGCCTACCGCGGTGTGGTGCGTGACAATCCGCAGTTCGTCGAGTACTTCCGTCAGTCGACGCCGGAGCAGGAGCTGGGTCGTTTGCCATTGGGCAGTCGTCCGGCCAAACGCCGGGCGGGGGGGATTGAAAGCCTGCGGGCCATCCCGTGGATTTTCGGCTGGACCCAGACCCGTCTGATGCTGCCTGCCTGGCTGGGCTGGGAAACCGCCTTGAGCCAGGCGCTGGTCCGTGGTGAAGGCGAGCAACTGGCGCAAATGCGCGAGCAGTGGCCGTTCTTCCGCACCCGCATCGACATGCTGGAAATGGTTCTGGCCAAGGCTGATGCCGATATCGCCCGGCTCTACGACGAACGTCTGGTGGCCCCGGAACTGCTGCCATTGGGTGTGCATTTACGCGACTTATTGTCGCAGGCATGCACCGTGGTGCTGGGGCTGACCGGCCAGGCACAGTTGATGGCTCATAGCCCGGAGACGCTTGAGTTCATCCGTTTGCGCAATACCTACCTTGACCCTCTTCATCTACTGCAGGCCGAACTGCTGGCGCGTTCGCGGCGCCAGCAAGCGGCCCAGGACAGCCCTCTGGAACAAGCGTTGCTGGTAACTGTGGCCGGGATCGCGGCGGGATTGCGCAACACCGGCTAAAGCAAAAGAGAGGCAAATGTCGCGCCAGAGCGGGCGCAGGCACGGCAGACCGGATGCCGATCCCTGCGCGGGCGCGACACTTTATTGTGGGGTTGCGACCTGTGACACCCGGCCGCACGGGTCGGATTGCCTGTAATTTTTCCTACTTTGGGCGGCTTGTGTGGGCCGGGCCTGCTGTGTATCTTGATCAGCCCTTGGCCGTTTTGATGGCCATAACCCGATTTTGAGATTGGCCCAAAGAGGCGAGTCTGTTGTCATTTAAATAAAAAATTTGAGGAGCACATCGATGCGCGTAATTCTGCTGGGAGCTCCCGGGGCCGGTAAAGGTACTCAGGCAAAGTTCATCACTGAAAAATTTGGCATCCCGCAAATCTCCACCGGCGACATGTTGCGTGCAGCTGTTAAAGCCGGGACCGAGCTGGGCCTGATCGCCAAAGGCGTAATGGACAGCGGTGGTCTGGTATCTGACGATCTGATCATCAATCTGGTGAAAGAGCGTATCGCTCAGCCGGATTGCGTAAACGGTTTCCTGTTCGACGGTTTCCCGCGCACCATTCCGCAAGCTGAAGCACTGGTCAAAGCCGGTGTCGAGCTGGACCACGTGCTGGAAATCGCCGTTGAAGACGAAGAGATTGTTCAGCGCATTGCTGGCCGTCGTGTACACGAAGCCTCGGGCCGCGTTTACCACACTGTCTACAACCCGCCTAAAGTTGAAGGCAAGGACGATGTGACCGGCGATGAGCTGGTTCAGCGTAAAGACGACACCGAAGAAACCGTTCGTCACCGCCTTTCGGTTTACCATTCGCAGACCAAGCCGTTGGTGGACTTCTACCAAAAGCTGGCCGCTGCCCAGGGCAAGCCGAAGTACAGCCACGTCGAAGGCGTTGGCTCGGTAGAATCGATCACTGCCAAGGTGCTTGAAGCCCTGAGCTGATAAGTCGATTTTGCTCTGTAACAACAGCCCGCTTGCGGGCTGTTGTTGTTTATACTGCTGAACTTTTTTCAATTTGATTCTGACGGGAACACCGATGAGCACCTTGCTGGCCCTGGATACCGCGACTGAAGCTTGCTCTGTTGCCTTGCTGCACGATGGCAAGGTTACGAGCCACTACGAGGTGATCCCGCGCCTGCATGCGCAAAAGCTGTTGCCGATGATTAAAGAACTGCTGGATCAGGCCGGAGTCGAGCTGTCGGTGGTGGAAGCCATTGCCTTCGGACGCGGGCCGGGCGCCTTTACCGGTGTGCGCATCGCCATTGGTGTGGTGCAGGGCCTGGCCTTCGCCCTGGAGCGCCCGGTGTTGCCGATCTCCAACCTGGCGGTCCTGGCCCAGCGCGCCTATCGCGAGCACGGCGCCACCCAGGTGGTGTCCGCCATTGATGCGCGCATGGACGAAGTGTATTGGGGCTGCTACCGCGAGCAGGCAGGCGAAATGCGTCTGCAAGGCGCTGAAGCCGTATTGGCGCCCGAGGTTGCCGCCTTGCCCGATGGCGCCGCCGGTGACTGGTTTGGCGCAGGCACCGGCTGGGGTTACGCCGAGCGGTTGAGCGTCAAACCGTACGCGATGGATGCGGGCATGTTGCCTCACGCCGAAGACCTGCTGACACTGGCCCGATTTGCCTGGGCCCGTGGCGAGGCCATCCGCGCCGATGACGCACAGCCGGTGTACCTGCGCGACAAGGTGGCGACGCCTAAAGCAGAACGTTGATGGTTCTCGTGTGGGAGCGGGCTTGCTCGCGATGCCAAAAACACGGTTTGTCTGAATCACCACGTTGATGCCATCGCGAGCAAGCCCGCTCCCACAGGGGGTATGTCCCTACAGTGGATTTGCTTAGTCCGGCCAGCGCCGCTAAATTGTAACTATCGCTACCGAGCTTGCTGCCATGCGCATTGACGGCTTTTCTTCCCAGTCCTACCCGATCAAGCGCAAGCCGCGTAAAGGCCAGCCGCTGCTTGATGAATCGGTTGAGGACAGTGAAGGCCCGCTCGACAGCGCCCCGCAAGCTACCCGTACGTCATCCTCCGGCGAACGCATCAGCCAGTTGCCGACCCGCCAGCAAGACATGATCTTCCAGCGCGCCATGAGCAAAAGCACGGCCAGGGCCCTCGCCAGTTACCTGAGCACGGCAGGCTTTATCGATTGGGAAATAGAAGTACAGACCCTGGACCTGTACATTTGAATTCATGACTGACCTCCCGTATTACCTAGGTTGCCCGTCCTGGAGTGAAAACGCCTGGCGCGAAGGCCTGTACCCGCAAAACGCCCGCCCGGCTGACTTTCTGAGCCTTTACGCGCAAGTGTTCAATGCCGTCGAAGGCAACACCACTTTCTACGCCCGCCCGGCACCGGCCACGGTAGAACGCTGGGCGCAAAGCATGCCCGGGCACTTCAGGTTTACCGCCAAGTTCCCGCGGGATATCAGCCACGGCGGTGATTTGCGAGAGCAGGGGCACGCTGCACAAGACTTCTTGCAACTGTTGCGGCCCTTGGGAGCGCGCGTAGCGCCCCTTTGGCTGCAACTGCCGGCAAGCTTCGGCCCACAGCGCCTGGCAGAGCTGGTGAGCTTTGTGGACGCTCTGGAGCGCCCGCTGGCGGTTGAAGTGCGTCATCCGGAGTTCTTTGCCAAGGGCGATGCCGAACGGTTGCTCAACCGCTTGTTGATGGATCGCGGAGTCGAACGCATTTGTCTTGATCCGCGGGCCTTGTTCAGCTGCATCTCGACGGATCCAGCGGTGCTGCACGCACAAGCGAAAAAGCCCAAAGTACCGCCGCGCCCGGCCGCCTTTACCCAATTCCCGCAGGTGCGCTTTATCGGTCGCCCGGAACTGGAAGCCAACGACCCCTATTTACGACCCTGGGTTGAAAAAGTGGCGGGCTGGATCGAAGAGGGACGTGCGCCTTATGTGTTTTTGCACACGCCGGACAATCACCGGGCACCGGAACTGGCGCGGCGCTTTCACCAGCAATTGAGTGAACGGTTACCGGGTTTGCCGGCATTGCCCGAGTTGCATCAACCCTCGACGGTCGAACAGCTGGGGCTGCTTTAAGCCGCCAGGCGCAAGTTGTTGACCACCAGCGGACGGGCCCAGCCCAGGTCGAAGTCCATCGCCCGTTGTTGCTCGATCAGGGTCATTGCGTCGAACGGCTCGGCGGGCGGTGGCAGCAGGTCCAGTTCGAATTCGGCAATGGGCAGATGCAAGGGCCGTGGCTCAGGCCCGGGGCCCGGTTCGGGCAGCGGGTGGCCCTGAGTCATGATGATCGGGCGTACCCAGGTGGCGTTGAAATCCTGTTGGTGCTGTTGGGCGATCAATTCTTGCGCGGGGTAGGGCGCGGCTGGCGGCGGCAGCAAGTCGAGTTCGAACTCGGCTATGGGTAAAAACAGGGCCTGGGGCGGACGCAGTTCAGTGTCCTGAACCTCGCAATGGCGCTGGGTCACGATATTGCCCAGCACAGCAGTGCCGCCACGGGGTTCGGCATTTTCATCTCTGGCCACCGGCGGTGCATCAATCGCCGCCAATTCGTCAGTACCGGACTGTTCTGCCAACGCCTGGGCGTAGAAGTCCTTCCACAGGTGATTGACGCTGCCCGTGATCTGCGAATTGTGCCGGCCAAAGTCGCCAATTGGCGCAATAAAGCCGATGGATGGGGAATGAATGTCTGACATAGCTCTCGGTCGACGCCCAGCTCTGGCAAAATGCCGGATATTTCATTTATCGGCAGCTTTTGCCGATCATTAAATTTTTGAGCGTGTTTTTAGATGATTGAGCAAGCAGCGGGCTGTCGTATCAAAGTCGAGGCGTTGGGCGAGGCTTATCAGGCCTTGGCCGAGCAATGGGCTGAGCGCCTGGGTTTGCCTATGGACGAACCGGACGCCGAGTTCGCCTTGCAGTTGAGCGCCCAGGGTTTGCAGCTGCAACAGTTGGGCCCCGACGCCCCGGGCCCGGTGCGGGTCGACTTCGTAGAAGGCGGCGCGGCCCACCGGCGTTTGTTCGGCGGTGGCACCGGGCAGATGATTGCCAAGGCGGTGGGGATTCAGCAGGGCGTACGCCCGCGGGTGCTGGATGCCACGGCGGGCTTGGGCAAGGACGCGTTCGTGCTGGCGAGCCTTGGCTGTGAAATGAGCCTGATCGAGCGTCAGCCGCTGATTGGTGCGTTACTTGAAGATGGTCTGGCCCGTGGCCTGGACGATTTTGAAGTGGCGCCGATCGTGTCGCGCATGCACTTGCTTAAAGGCAACTCGATTGAAGTGATGCGCAATTGGGAAGGCGAGCCGCCGCAGGTGATCTACCTCGATCCGATGTTCCCGCACCGCGAGAAAACAGCCCTGGTGAAGAAAGAAATGCGTCTGTTCCGGCCATTGGTGGGCGATGACAATGATGCACCGGCCTTGCTCGAAGCGGCATTGGCGCTGGCGAGTCACCGCGTGGTGGTCAAGCGCCCGCGCAAGGCACCGTGCATCGCCGGGCCCAAGCCGAGCCATGCGCTGGATGGCAAGTCGAGCCGTTACGATATTTACCCGAAGAAAGCGCTGAAGCCCTGAACACCACACTCTTTTGCGGGAGCGGGCTTGCTCGCGATGGCATCGGCGCGGTTGTTCAGATACACCGCGTCGACTGCATCGCGAACAAGCCCGCTCCCACAGGTGACGGGTGGTTGCTTCACGTCGGTCGATAAGCCCGCATAAACACCCCCACCACTTCCTGCACATGTGCTTCGGCGCCTTCTGCGTCCAGCGGCTCGCCGCAGCCATACAGCAGGCGAAAGTTGGGCGCGCCCTTGAGCATGCAAAAAAAGTGTTCTGCCGCGTAGTGCGGCTCATCAATCTGCAGTGCACCACTGAGATGGATTTTGCGCAGCAGCTGCTCCATCTCCAGCACCAGCCGCTCTGGCCCCGCCTCAAAGAAGATCTGCGACAACTTCGGGTCCTGGCTGCCCAGGGTCATCATCAGCCGATGCAGGTTCAACGACTCCTCGCTGTTAATCAGTGCGTGAAACCCTCGGGCAATTTTTAACAGCACCTTCTCAATCGGCCCGTCGCCGGGTAACTCAAAAAACAGAACCGGCAGCTGTTCTGTGCATTTGGCCATGATCGCTGAGGAAAACAGGGTCTCCTTGTCAGTGAAGTGGCTGTAGACCGTCAGTTTTGATACGCCCGCCAAACCTGCAACCGCGTCCATGCTGGTGTTGGCATAGCCCTTGGTCAAAAACAGGGTTTTGGCGGCGTCGAGGATGGACTGGCGTTTTGCCATGTCTTTCGGACGGCCGAGGGCATTGGGGGGTAAATGATGGTCAGACATATCCGTTTATTACTGGACTGGTGAGTTTAGTATTAATAACATGCCGCCCAGTATAAATATTCCAAGCCCCATTAGCGAAAGGTCATCACCATGTTGCGCCATGCCTTGCCCCGCGCTGTGCCTCTGTGTCTGGTCGTTTTATTGTCTGCGTGTGGGCAGCAAGAGCCCGCGAAAATCAGTATCACCCCGGCGATGGTGGTTCAGCCGCAGCCCTCGGCGCTCGCGAACCAGAGTTATCCCGGTGAAGTGCGGGCGCGCTTTGACCCGCAGCTGGCGTTTCGTATCGGTGGCAAAGTCAGCAAGCGCCTGGTGGACGAGGGGGAGCGGGTCAAGGCCAATCAGCCGCTGGCCGAGCTGGACCCGCAAGACGTGCGGCTGCAACTGGACGCCACCCGGGCACAAGTGGCCGCAGCCCAGGCCAATCTGAATCTGGTACGTGCCGAGCGTGATCGCTACAAGACCCTGCTGGATCGCCAGATGGTCAGCCGTTCGCAGTTCGATAATGCCGAAAACCTCTACCGTTCGGGTGAAGCCAGGCTCCAGCAGATCAAGGCCGAACAGGATGTAGCCAGCAATCAGGCGAGTTACGCCGTGCTGCGTGCCCCGCAAGATGGCGTGATCGCCCAGCGTCAGGTTGAAGTCGGGCAAGTGGTCAGCGCCGGGCAAACGGTGTTCACCCTGGCGGCCGATGGTGAGCGTGAAGTGCTGATCAGCTTGCCTGAGCAAGACTTCGGCCGGTTCAAGATCGGTTTGCCGGTGTCGGTTGAGTTGTGGTCGCAACCCGGCCAGCGCTTTAGCGGGCGTATCCGTGAACTGTCGCCGTCAGCCGACCCCAAGTCGCGCACCTTCGCTGCCCGCATCGCTTTCACCGCAGGCAAGGTGCCTGCGGAGCTGGGGCAAAGTGCCCGGGTTTTTATCCAGAGCGAAGGCCACAGCCAGTTGTCGGTGCCGTTGTCAGCCTTGACTGCCGAAAACGGTGCACCCTACGTATGGCGCGTGGGCCAGGGCAACAAGATCGAACAAGTGCCGGTACGTGTCGGGCCGTTTGGGGAGAAAACCGTGCCGGTACTCGAAGGTCTCAACGCCGATGACTGGATCGTTGCCGCCGGGGTGCATGTATTGCATCCGGGGCAGGAGGTGCGGCCGATTGATCGCTCCAACCGGACCATCAATGTTTCGGCGAAGGACTAATTCCCATGGGTTTCAATCTTTCCGCCTGGGCGTTGCGCAATCGCCAGATCGTACTGTTCCTGATGCTGTTGCTGGCAATTGTCGGAGGCCTTTCCTATACCAAATTAGGACAGAGCGAAGACCCGCCGTTTACCTTCAAAGCCATGGTGATCCGGACCCTGTGGCCGGGTGCCACGGCCGAGGAAGTCTCGCGCCAGGTCACTGAGCGCATCGAGAAAAAGCTGATGGAGACCGGCGAGTACGAGCGCATTGTCTCGTTCTCGCGTCCGGGCGAGTCGCAAGTAACCTTTATGGCCCGCGATTCGATGCATTCGGACCAGATCCCGCAGCTGTGGTATCAGGTACGCAAAAAGCTCGGTGACATCCATCACTCTTTGCCGCCGGATGTTCAGGGGCCGTTTTTCAACGATGAATTCGGCACCACCTTCGGCAATATCTACAGCCTGAGTGGCGAAGGTTACGACTACGCAGTGCTCAAGGACTACGCCGACCGCATCCAGATCCAGCTGCAACGGGTCAAGGATGTAGGCAAGGTCGAGTTGCTGGGGCTGCAGGACGAAAAAATCTGGATCGAGCTTTCCAACCTCAAGCTCGCGACCCTGGGCTTGCCACTGGCGGCAGTGCAAAAGGCCCTTGAAGAGCAAAACGCGGTGTCGACGGCGGGGTTCTTCGAAACACCGACCGAGCGCGTGCAATTGCGCGTCAGCGGTAACTTCAAGACGGTCGAAGAGATAGAGCGTTTCCCGATTCGTGTGGGCGAGCGCACCTTGCGCATCAGTGATGTGGCCGATGTGCGTCGCGGCTTCAATGACCCGGCGGCGCCGCGCATGCGCTTTATGGGCCAGGATGCGATCGGTCTGGCTGTGGCGATGAAGGACGGCGGCGACATTCTGGTGCTGGGCAAGGCGCTGGATACCGAGTTTGAACGGATCCAGCGAAACCTTCCGGTCGGGATGCAATTGGGCAAGGTCTCGGATCAGCCGGCGGCTGTGAAAACCAGCGTCGGTGAATTCGTCAAAGTGCTGGTTGAAGCCCTGGTCATCGTATTGCTGGTGAGCTTTTTCTCGCTGGGGCTGCGCACGGGCATGGTGGTGGCGCTGACCATCCCGCTGGTGCTGGCGATGACCTTTGCCGCCATGCATTACTTCGGGATCGGCCTGCACAAGATCTCGCTGGGGGCGCTGGTGCTGGCGCTGGGCTTGCTGGTGGATGACGCCATCATTGCCGTTGAAATGATGGCGATCAAAATGGAGCAGGGTTACGACCGGCTCAAGGCGGCGAGCTTTGCCTGGACCAGCACCGCGTTCCCGATGCTCACCGGTACGCTGATCACGGCAGCGGGTTTTTTGCCGATTGCCATGGCGCAGTCGAGCACGGGTGAGTACACCCGTTCGATTTTCCAGGTGGTGACCATTGCTCTGCTGGCATCGTGGGTGGCAGCGGTGGTGTTTGTACCGTATCTGGGGGCCTTGCTGTTACCGGATCTGGCGAAGATTCATGCGGCTAAACACGGTACCGCCGCCGGGGCACATGACCCCTACGCCACACCGTTTTACCGGCGGGTGCGCCGTTTGGTGGAGTGGTGCGTGCAGCGTCGCAAAACCGTGATTGCGCTCACCGTGCTGTTGTTTCTGGGCTCTATGGTGTTGTTCAAATTTGTTCCGCAGCAGTTCTTCCCGGCGTCGAGCCGTCTGGAACTGATGGTCGATCTGAAGCTGGCCGAAGGCGCTTCGTTGAGCAACACCACCGAGCAGGTCAAACAGCTTGAAAGCCTGCTCAAGGATCACCCGGGCATCGAAAACTATGTGGCTTACGCAGGCACCGGTTCGCCACGCTATTACTTGCCGCTGGATCAGCAGTTGCCGGCGGCCAGCTTTGCCCAGTTCGTGGTGCTGGCCAAGACCATCGAGGATCGGGAAAGCCTGCGCACCTGGTTGATCGAAACCCTTAACGAGCAATTCCCGACGGTACGTTCGCGCGTCACGCGGCTGGAGAACGGCCCGCCTGTGGGGTATCCGGTGCAGTTCCGGGTGACGGGCGAGCATATCGAAGAGGTGCGGGCGCTGGCGCGCAAGGTAGCGGCCAGGGTTCGGGACAACCCCCATGTGGTGAACGTGCATCTGGACTGGGAAGAACCGAGCAAGGTGGTGTACCTCAATATCGATCAGGACCGGGCCCGGGCCTTGGGCGTGAGCACGGCGAACCTGTCGCGCTTCTTGCAAAGCACGTTGCTGGGTTCCACGGTCAGTCAGTACCGTGAAGACAACGAGTTGATCGAAATCCTGCTGCGCGGCACGCCTCAGGAGCGTACCGAACTGTCGCTGCTGCCGAGCCTGGCGGTGCCGACAGACAATGGCCAGAGTGTTGCCCTGTCGCAAATTGCGACCCTGGAATATGGCTTTGAAGAGGGCATTATCTGGCACCGCAACCGCTTGCCGAACGTGACCGTGCGTGCGGATATTTATGGCAAGGAGCAACCGGCAACGTTGGTGCAGCAGATACTGCCGACCCTTGAAGGCGTACGTGCCGAATTGCCGGACGGTTATTTGCTGGAGGTGGGCGGCACCGTCGAAGACTCCACCCGTGGCCAGGACTCGGTGAAAGCCGGTGTGCCGCTGTTTATCGTGGTGGTACTGACCTTGCTGATGGTGCAGTTGCGCAGCTTCTCGCGCATGGTGATGGTGTTTCTGACCGCACCGCTGGGCCTGATTGGCGTGACGCTGTTCCTGCTGCTGTTCGGCAAGCCCTTCGGCTTTGTGGCGATGCTGGGCACCATTGCGCTGTCGGGGATGATCATGCGCAACTCGGTGATCCTGGTGGACCAGATCGAGCAGGACAAGGCGGCGGGGCTGGACCCGTGGCAGGCGATTATTGAAGCGACGGTACGGCGTTTCCGCCCGATTGTGCTGACCGCGCTGGCGGCGGTGCTGGCGATGATTCCGTTGTCACGCAGCGTGTTCTTCGGGCCGATGGCAGTCGCCATCATGGGCGGGCTGATCGTGGCGACAGTGCTGACGCTGCTGTTCCTGCCGGCGCTGTATGCCGCGTGGTTCAAGGTGAAGAAGGTTTGAAACCCTGGCTCCCGCAGTCATCAGATTCTGTGGGAGCCGGTTTGCCGGCGATGCGGTCAGCAGGGTGCCACTGACCGCACGTGATCAGCGAACCTGATCTACACGCAGGCGTATGGGCTGCTGGGTTTTGGCATTCAGGTCGACGCTGTTGCGCTCAGTGCTGATAAATAGCAACCGGCCGTTTTCTTCGATCCGTGCACTCACCGCGTAGGTATGGCCCGGCTTGATCTGTGCCGGGTCATAGGTCAGGTGAAAGGGCAGGGGAACCTGGCCTTTGACCGGGCCGCTCTGTTTGGCCAGGGTTACCGCCGGTGCGTCGGCCAGCGAGACATCCTGCAAGCTCACTTCCAGAGTGGCGGTAGGCGGCAAGGCGATACGCTGCAGGTAAAACACTTCGCCGTCGAGGGACGCTTGCGGGGTAGAGGTCATCGAGCTACAGGCTCCGAGCAAGGCTGTGAGGCTGAGTAACAGAACTTTTTTCATGGTGTGCTCCTATCAAGATGTTTTTTCGAGCGAAAGCGGCGGCTGTTCTTGCGTATCTTCGCTGCGATGCAGGGCCACCTGGCGAATCGACAGGCGAATTTCGGCCGGCAACACACGCTTGGCTGCGCCTTCGGCCAGTTCACCGAGCAGCTTGTGATAGCTCAGCTTGCCGTTGGCATCACGGCGCAGCACGTCTTCTTCAAGCAATGTCTGGATAAAGTGGCGGAACAGGCTTTTGTCGAAGAACTCGGGGGCATTGAGCCCGTGCAGGATCGACAGCCGCTGGGCCATCACGGTGCACAGGTCTTCCAGCTCTTCGGCGCTCAAGGTGTTCTGGCCGCTGTTGAGCAGCAGTGAAGTGGCCATGTAGAAGCGCTGCAGGGTTTGCGCAATGCTCCTGGACAGCAGCGTCAGCAAGACGAAGTGCCGCGAGCTTGGCGCCGGGCGCAGGTAGACGTCTTTCTCGAAGCGCAACAAACCTTGTTCCACAAAGGATTCGAGCCATTGGTCCACCACGGCATCGAGTTCTTCCAGCGTCCAGCGGATAAACAGTTCCGATTGCAGGTACGGGTAGAGCGCATGGGTGTAGCGCAGGATCTGCTCGCGGCTCATGCGCGAGGTGCTCTGGAAGAAGCAGGCGAGCAACGACGGCAATGCAAAAATGTGCAGAACGTTGTTGCGGTAATAGGTCATCAGTACCGCGTTCTGTTCATCCAGGTACAGGATTTTGCCCAGTGCATCGCTTTGCTCGGAGAGCAGACTCATGTCTTTGACATGGTTGATCAGTGCGCGGCCGTCGCCTTCGGGCAAGGTGGTGTGCGGCGAGTAAGGCACGCGGCGCAGCAGGGCCAGATACAGGTCCAGCACCCGTGCCATCGCCTGTTCGTCCAGGGCCAGCCTGGTGGTTGACAGCAAGGCCAGCGCCACCAGATTCACCGGGTTGATGGCCGCAGCTTCATTGAGGTGCTGGGCAACTTTCTCACCCAGACGATTGGTGGTCGCGCTCAACCATTCAGGACGGTACAGCGGTGCAAGCTCCTGCTTGCGCCAGCCCGGCTGCTCCTGTTCAAGGAACTCGGCCAGTTTGATCGGTTCGCCAAAGTTGACTGCGACCTGACCGAACTTTTGTTTTTTAAGGGCGCCCAGCACTTTGAAAATATCGAAGATCGACTCTTTTTTCTTGCTGGCACCGCGCAGCTCGCCCAGATAGGTGCGGCCTTCGAGTACACGCTCGTAACCGATGTACACCGGCACAAACACGATTGGCATGCGCGACGAACGCAAGAAGCTGCGCACGGTGATGGCCAGCATCCCGGTCTTGGGTTGCAGCATGCGCCCGGTGCGCGAACGGCCGCCCTCGACGAAGTACTCCACCGGGAACCCCTTGGTGAACAGGGTGTGCATGTATTCGTTGAACACGGAGGTGTACAGCGGGTTGCCCTTGAAGGTGCGGCGCATGAAAAAGGCACCGCCACGGCGCAGCAAGCGGCCCATCACCGGCATGTTCAGGTTGATCCCGGCGGCGATGTGCGGCGGGGTCAGGCCGTTGCGAAACAGCAGATAGGACAGCAGGAGGTAGTCGATGTGGCTGCGGTGGCACGGCACATAGACGATTTCGTGGCCTTGGGCGATCTTCTGCACACCCTCGATGTGGTTGACCTTCACCCCGTCGTAAATCTTGTTCCAGAACCAGCTCAGGATTACTTCAAAAAAACGGATCGCGGTGTAGGTGTAGTCCGAGGCGATTTCATTGGCGTAGCGCAATGCCTGGGCACGGGCCTTGTCCGCAGAGATATTCTCGCGTTCGGCCTCGTCGAGGATCGCCTGGCGTACGGAGGGTTCGTTGACCAGCCCTTTGACCAGGTTGCGCCGGTGCGAGAGGTCGGGGCCGATGGTTGCGGTTTTCAGGTTGCGAAAGTGCACGCGCAAAATACGTTGCGCCATGCGCACGGTGCGTTCGTGACCCTTGTTGAGGTCGATCAGTTCGCGCAAATGGATCGGTGCCGAGAACTGCACCCGGGTTTTGCGGCCCAGAATCAGGATGCGCAGCATGCGGCGCAGGCGCCCGGTCACTGCCCAACTGTCGGCAAACAGCAGTTTCCAGGGGCTGGATTCGCTGTCGGGGGACTGGCCCCAGAACACGCTGACCGGGATGATCTGCGCATCCTCGGCCGGGTTCAGGGTCAAGCCGTCCACCAGACGGGTCAGGGCAGGGGGGGCGCCACGCTTGTCCTGACGGCCCAGCCAGTCGGGCTCGGGGGTCAGGTAGAAGAAGGCGGCAGGCTCGATCATGGTACCTACTGCCACCGGCAGTACCGGGCGGGGCAGGCCGGCCTTGGAGCATTCGGTATCAACCACGGCCAGTTCGGTCAGCGAGGGTGATTGCAAAACGTAGAACACTGGCCGGCTGCGATCCAGGTTCAGGGTCAGGGAAGACTGGTTAATGGTCTCAGAGCGCACCCACAGGTACAGCAAGCGACGCAGGGCGCCAAAGACAAGGCGGCGGAATGGGGAGGGGGTCATACGGCTTCTGCGTTAGTGGATTAAACGAGCGTTTACTCGGCCGGGTAGTGTGCCGTATCTCCGGAAAATCGGCAAAAAAGCGGCGAACTAATATTGATTGAGTGTTTTTTTGCCTGACTTATACTCGGAGCTCTTTCGCTGTGCTGCGTAAGACCAAGAATCAAAAAGTCTAGTTCAAGCGAAAGTTCTCAAGGGGCCAATTTTGAGCCCGATCAATAATAAAAAGGGGGATAGATTTTATGACAACGCGCGTAACAGGCAGTGTGAAGTGGTTCAACGACGCCAAGGGCTACGGTTTTATTCAGTGTGAAAACGGGGCTGACGTATTTGTGCATTACCGCGCCATTCGCGGTGAAGGCCATCGCAGCCTGGCTGAAGGCCAGCAGGTCGAATACACCCAGGTCACAGGTGACAAGGGGTTGCAGGCTGAAGATGTAGTGGGGTTGTAACGCTGTCACCCTGTGAGAGCTGGCTTGCCCGCGATTGCATCACCGCATGTGCACAATAGACACCGCGTTGGTCGCATCGCAGGCAAGCCAGCTCCCACCAGGGATCTATGGCCGATCCGAATCAGGAACCGGTTTTCCAGGTGATTTCTTCCTGGCCGTCTTCGCTGATACGAATCCAGCGATCGGCGTCTGCTTCACCCTGTTCTTCTACCCAGCTGCCCGGTGCACAGCGTACTTCGACGTTCAGCGCCTTAAAGGCCGCGTGGGCGCAGGTGATGTCGTCTTCCCACGGCGTCTTGTCGCTGTCCAGGTACAGGCTGTTCCATTTGCCGACGGCTTTTGGCATCCAGGTAACGGGTACGTCGCCAGCGGTGCACTTCCAGGTTTCGCCTTTCTTTTTCCACTCGGTGCACGGGCCCAGCACTTCAGCCAGCCAGGCTTCGACGTCTTTGTAAGTGACGGCTTCTTTCAGGTAAATCTCGATATCGGGTTGGCGCATGGATGTCCTCACTGCGGGTCTGAAAAATCCACTCGCGGATTAATCGGGTCAAGGGCCTGTGCCCTTGACCGTAAAGTTGGTTATTGAAGTACGAAGTAATCGTAGCGCATCGAAACTGTCACCACTAAAGGCTCCGGGTGTTCGATGACCCGGGTCCGACGCTCGGCACTGGCGCGCCAGCCGTGGGGGGTCATGGCCAGCAAGTTGGCGCGATCCTGAGGTTCACTCAAGCTGAGGGTGAATTCCAGTGTTTCGCTGTGTTGCAACTGCATGCCTTCAGGCACCAGCGCCAAATGCTTGTCGTCAGCGTAGTCGCGTACTTCGTCGTACAGCCGCTCGCGTAATTCCATCAAGTGCCCGCGAGTCGGGCCTACACGCATCAGGCCGCCTCCCGGGGTGAGCAGGCGCTTGGCTTCGAGCCAGTCCAGCGGGCTGAACACGCTGGCCAGAAACTGGCAACTGGCATCGGCCAATGGCACGCGGGCCATGCTGGCGATCAGCCAGGTCAGGTGCGGGTTGCGTTTGCAGGCGCGCTTGACCGCTTCGCGGGAGATATCCAGCGCGTAGCCATCGGCGTTGGGCAAGGCCTCGGCGATTTGCGCGGTGTAGTAACCCTCGCCACAACCGATGTCGAGCCAGCGCTGTGGCGCACGCTCGGCAGCCAGTTCGGCCAGGCGTTTGGCCACCGGGGCGTAGTGGCCGGCGTTGAGAAAGTCGCGGCGGGCTTCAACCATGGCCTGGTTATCACCCGGGTCGCGGCTGTTTTTGTGTTGCACCGGCAGCAGGTTCAAGTAGCCCTGGCGGGCACGGTCAAAGCGATGGCCGGCCGGGCAAACCACGCCATTGTCGACCGCGCTGAGCGGCTCGGAGCAGATCGGGCAGGCAAGCATCAGGCGAGCAACTTGATCAGGGTGTGGTAGTAGATCTCGGTCAGTACATCAAGATCGCTGGCCAGAACCCGCTCGTTGACCTGGTGAATGGTCGCGTTGACCGGGCCCAGTTCGACCACTTGCGTGCCCAGGGTCGCGATAAAGCGGCCATCGGAGGTACCACCGCTGGTGGAAGCCTTGGTTTCGCGGCCGGTCACCTGCTTGATGCTCGACGACACTGCGTCCAGCAGGGCGCCCGGCTCGGTCAGGAACGGCAGGCCGGACAGCGCCCAGTCGATGTGCCAGTCCAGGCCATGCTTGTCCAGGATGTCAGCCACGCGCTTTTGCAGGCCTTCCACGGTGGACTCGGTCGAGAAACGGAAGTTGAACACGGCTACCAGATCGCCCGGGATCACGTTGGTCGCGCCAGTGCCGGAGTTGAGGTTGGAAATCTGGAAGCTGGTCGGCGGGAAGAACGAGTTGCCGTTGTCCCAATGCTCGGCGGCCAGTTCGGCCAGCGCAGGTGCTGCCAGATGGATCGGGTTTTTCGCCAGGTGCGGGTAGGCCACGTGGCCCTGGATGCCGCGAACGGTGAGTTTGGCGCCCAGGGAACCGCGACGGCCATTTTTGACCACGTCGCCCACCAGGGTGGTGCTCGACGGCTCGCCCACGATGCACCAGTCCAGACGCTCGTTTCGGGCTTTGAAACGCTCGACCACAGCCTTGGTGCCGTGGTGCGCCGGGCCTTCTTCGTCGCTGGTGATCAGGAACGCAACTGAACCCTTGTGGTCCGGGTAGTCGGCGACAAAACGCTCGGCGGCCACCAGCATTGCCGCCAGGCTGCCTTTCATGTCGGCAGCGCCACGGCCGCAGAGCATGCCGTGTTCATCAATCAGTGCGTCAAACGGGTCGTTTTGCCAGGCCTGGACCGGGCCGGTCGGTACCACGTCGGTGTGGCCGGCAAAGCACAGCACCGGGCCTTCGTGTTTGCCGTGGGTGGCCCAGAAGTTGTCGACGTCTTCAATGCGCATTGGCTCCAGCTTGAAGCCGGCATCGCCCAGGCGCTGCATCATCAACTTCTGGCAGTCGGCGTCGATCGGCGTCACGGAAGGGCGGCGGATCAGATCGCAGGCAAGTTGCAGGGTCGGCGAAAGGTCGGCGTGGGCCGTCATGGTGTGAACTCCGAGTCTGGGCGTGTGCGGGGCGGGCGAGAAAGGGCGGACATCTTAAAGCAAAACGGCGGCCAGAGGCCGCCGTTTAGAGGTTGCAGTCAATTTATGCAGCAGGTTGTTCTTCAGTGGCTTCGACCGGTTTGGGCAGCGAAGACAGGAAGGCCATGATCAGTGCCGCCAGATACGGCAGCGATTGCACCAGCAGCATGACTACCCAGAAACGCATGTCGTTGCTCGGCAGACCTTGTACCAGGAATATCCCCAGCGCCGCGCCCCAGAGCAACAGCATGATGAACACTTCTTCGCGGGCTTCCGAGATGGCGACCCAAAAGCCGTGGTTGTCGGCGTTTTTAGGCGTACGGAAGAACGGAATGCTGGTGGTGAAGAAACCGTACAGCACCGCTTTGGCGATGGTGTGCGACAACGCCAGCCCGGCCAGTGCCGCCGCAAACGCATCCTTGAGGTTAACCCCCACCGCACGGCGGTACAGGAAGATGATCTTGCCAACCTTGAACACAAACAGTGCCAATGGCGGGATGGCGAAAATCAGCAACGGCGGATCGACCCGCGTCGGCACAATAATCATCGCCGCCGACCACAACAGGGCGCCCACGGTGAAGAAGATGTTCATGCCATCGGCCACCCACGGCAACCAGCCCGCGAGGAAGTGATAGCGCTGGCCGCGGGTCAGTTCCGTGTCTTTACCGCGCAACAGGCTTGAGGTGTGACGCTTGATGATCTGAATCGCACCGTAGGCCCAGCGGAATCGCTGTTTCTTGAAGTCGATAAAGGTATCGGGCATCAGGCCCTTGCCGTAGCTGTTGTGGGAATACGCTGCGGAGTAACCTTTTTCGAACACCCGCAGGCCCAGTTCGGCGTCTTCACAGATGCACCAGTCGGCCCAGCCAAGCTCTTCGAGCACGGAGCGCCGGGTCATGGTCATGGTGCCATGCTGAATGATCGCGTCGCGGTCGTTGCGGGTGACCATGCCGATATGGAAGAAGCCCTTGTACTCCGAGTAGCAGAGTTTTTTGAAGGTGCTTTCGTTCTGGTCGCGGTAGTCCTGTGGCGATTGCACGATGGCGATTTTCGGGTCGGCAAAGTGCGGCACCATGTGCTTGAGCCAGTTGCGATCCACGCAGTAATCGGAGTCGATCACGGCAATCACTTCGGCATCCGGCGCGGTGTGCGGGATCAGGTAGTTCAGCGCGCCACCCTTGAAACCGGCCAGGGGGGCGACGTGGAAGAACTTGAAGCGCGGGCCGAGGGTGGCGCAGTAGTCGCGCACGGGCTCCCAGACCGCCGGGTCCTTGGTGTTGTTGTCGATGATCAACACTTCGAAATCGGGGTAGTCGAGATTGGCGAGGGCGTCGAGGGTCTGTTTGACCATCTCCGGCGGCTCGTTGTAGCACGGCACATGGATCGAGACTTTCGGGCGATAGGCATCGTCGGCCTCGACCGGTAAAAATTCCCTTCGCCGCTTGCGCGTCCATACCGCCTCGGCCAGTTCATGGGCCTCGGTGAGCAGGACGATAAAGACCCCGAGCGCGCCCAGTCCCAGCAGGAACCCCACCGTCAAACTGAACCAGGTGCTGTATTGCTGGCTGTAGTCGTAACCGATCCATACCAGCACCGAACCGCAGAGGAATGCGGTGAAGGTCAGGAAGGTGCGGCCACGCTGGCGCAAGGCCGAGCCGTCGATCAGCAGCAGTGCCAGCGACAGCAGGCCCATCACCACCGAGCCAATTGCCAGCACGCGCCACTGTGGAATCGCTACCACCGGGCCTTCGAAGTTGAATTTTTGCTGACGGGCAGCGTTGTACACGCCCCAGTACGCGCCTACCGAACCTTCATCGCTGGCCTTCCACGGCTGGTCGAAGGCTTCGATCACAAAGTAGTTGTAGCCACGGCGGTTCAGGGTGTTGACCAGCGTACGCAGGTAGATGGCCTGGTCAGCCGGGGTGGCATCGGCGCCGCCGCGCATGCGGCCATTGCTCGGCCAGCCAACCTCCGAGAGCAGCAGCGGTTTTTTCGGGAACATTTTTTTCAGGTCACGGGCACGGTCCAGGACGAACTCGCCGGCCTTGTCCACCGGGATAAATTCCCAGTACGGCAAGATGTGCGCGGCGATCAGGTCAACGTGCTTGGCCAGTTCCGGGTATTTCTCCCAGATATGCCATTGCTCGGACGTGGTGACCGGCACCTTGACTGCAGCCCGGACCCGATCCAGCAGCACGATCAAGTCTTCAGGGGTGATTTCTTCGCGGAACAGGGCTTCGTTACCCACCACAACCCGCACTACGCTGCGCGAGTTATTGGCCAGTTCTATGGCTTTCTGGATTTCGCGCTCGTTGCGCTCCAGGTCCGGACTGATCCAGATCCCGATGGTGACCCGCAGACCGAACTCTTCCGCCAGCTTGGGGATATCGCCCAGGGTGCCGTCGACCGAGTAGGTCCGGATGTTGTCGGTCAGCTTGCTGAGGATCTCCAGATCGCGACGCATTTCATCGTCGGTCGGGTATTGGTCTTTCTGCGGGTACTGGCCTTGCTGGAACGGCGAGTACGAAAAGCCGGAGATTTGCTCTGGCCAGTTGGGCGCAGAGACCGGGCGATTAATCAGCGCCCAGAAGCCGGTGAAGAGCGCGGCGATGGCCAGCACCACCACCAGGTTGAGTCCAAATTTACGCGATGACATAGCTATTTCGGGTTCCAAAGGGAGTGGAACGAAGATCGGTCGGCAGGTGCCAAGCGGCGCGCATCCTACACCGAGCTTTGGCAGGTCGTACAGAGCTCAGACGGGGGGCTAACGTTTGGCAATCGCCGCCAATTTAAGTTCTTCTTTATTTGTTGTAGCTCTTATCTCGTTACTCAGTCTGCTATTAAAGCAGGCTTGGTCGCATAGGCTGTAGGAAAGATACTCAATGCAATATAAGCCCCCTATAATGCGCGCCGGTTTTTGGGGTGTTGGTCATGAGTACAGAAGATCCACGTTTTGCCGGTGTAGCCCGGTTATATGGGCTGGAAGGCCTAGAACGACTGAAGGCGGCGCATGTGGCGATCGTCGGTGTTGGCGGTGTCGGGTCGTGGGCGGCAGAGGCGATTGCGCGCTGCGGCGTTGGCGAAATTTCGCTGTTTGACCTGGATGACGTTTGCGTCAGTAACAGCAACCGCCAGTTGCACGCCTTGAGCACGACCATTGGTCGGGACAAGGTCGAAGTGATGGCCGAGCGCCTGCGCCAGATCAATCCGGATTGTGTCGTTCACGAAGTGGCGGATTTCGTGACGCGCGAAACCATGGCCGAGTACATCACCCCCAATATTGATTGCGTGATCGACTGCATCGACAGCGTCAATGCCAAGGCGGCGCTGATTGCCTGGTGCAAGCGGCGCAAGATCCAGATCATCACCACCGGAGGCGCGGGCGGGCAGATTGACCCGACGCTGATCCAGGTGTGTGACCTGAACCGCACATTCAACGACCCGCTGGCCTCGAAGGTGCGTTCGACCTTGCGCCGCGATTATGGTTTTTCGCGCACCATGACCCGGCATTACAGCGTGCCGTGTGTGTTTTCCACCGAGCAGCTGCGCTACCCCAAACCGGATGGCAGCATTTGCCTGCAGAAGAGTTTTGTCGGCGATGGCGTCAAGCTCGACTGCGCCGGCGGCTTTGGTGCGGTGATGATGGTGACGGCGACCTTCGGCATGGTTGCGGCCACCAAGGCGGTGGACAAGATCGTGGCAGGGGTGAGGCGGCCTTCGGAGCGGGTGAAGCCTGCCCCACAGGAATAAGGCTCGCCTCGGACCTGACCTGTGGGAGCGGGCTTGCTCGCGATAGTGTCGGCGCGGTTTTTCAGATGAACCGAATCGCCCGCATCGCGAGCAAACCCGCTCCCACAGAGGGCGGCAATGGCTAGCCTGCCAGTTCCCGCATGGTTGCGGCCACCAAGGCGGTGGACAAGATCGTGGCAGGGGTGAGGCGGCCTTCGGAGCGGGTGAAGCCTGCACCACAGGAATAAGGCTCGCCTCGGACCTGACCTGTGGGAGCGGGCTTGCTCGCGATAGTGTCGGCGCGGTTTTTCAGATGAACCGAATCGCCCGCATCGCGAGCAAGCCCGCTCCCACAGAGGGCGGCAATGGCTAGCCTGCCAGTTCCCGCATGGTTGCGGCCACCAAGGCGGTGGACAAGATCGTGGCAGGGGTGAGGCGGCCT
>NZ_JBUZTL010000042.1:0-28242 GCF_055408345.1 Pseudomonas sp. B424
GTCTGCTAACGCAGACAGGGGGTTTGTTTTTGTGCCGAGAAAAGTACCGCCAAGCTTCCAGCGGCACACTGAACATCCTCGACCTTATCGCCATAGCTCTCTACGCTGTTGGCTTGCAGCTAAAGTCCTACAAATAGGCACAGTTATTTTGTAGTCCGCGCACTAGAATAGGTGCAGTCATTTTCTGAGCCAGAGACTCCATTTATGCCAGATCCGGTTGACCCCCTCAGGGTGTCAGAAATACCGCTGGACGAGTTAGTGGCCTGTCATGAGTGCGATCTGCTGATGCGCAAGCCTCATCTCGCTCTCGGTGAGAAAGCCCAATGCCCGCGCTGCGGTTACGAACTCTATGCTCATCGCGACAAGGTGGTTGAGCGCAGCCTTGCGCTTGTAATCGCCGCGTTGTTGCTCTACATACCGGCGAACTTTTTGCCCATCATGCAACTCAATCTACTGGGCCAGGCGTCGCAAGACACGGTCTGGACTGGTGTGGTCGGCTTGTTCAACACGGGCATGCAGGGCATTGCCGTTGTTGTGTTCCTGTGCAGTATGGGAATCCCGCTGCTCAAGCTGCTCTGCCAGCTCGTGGTGCTACTGACTATTCGCTGGAATATTGGGCGCAGCTACGGGTTACTGATCTACCGCATTTATCACCACTTGCGCGATTGGGGCATGCTTGAGGTGTACCTGATGGGGGTGCTGGTGGCGATTGTGAAGTTGTCCGACCTGGCTGAGCTGAGCCTTGGGCTGGGTTTGACCTGTTTTGTCAGCTTGTTGCTGGCTCAGGTCTGGTTGGAGGTTGTGATGTCGCCTCACCAGATTTGGCAAGCACTGTCCGGGGAGGATGTTCATGCGGGCGATTGATGCAGGCATCTTGATTTGTGGCGAGTGCCACGAGTTGAACAGGCAAGACCCCGAAACCGACGAGCAAACCTGCACTCGTTGCGGAGCTCTTGTACATGCACGGCGCCCCGACAGCCTGATGCGTACCTGGGCATTGCTGCTAACCTCAGCCATTCTCTATATCCCGGCCAACCTGCTGCCGATCATGACGATCAACTCTTTGGGCCAAGGCTCTCCGAGTACCATCATGGCGGGTGTTATCGAACTGGTGCAGCACGGGATGTTGCCGATTGCAGCCGTGGTGTTTGTAGCGAGTATTTTGGTGCCCACCTTCAAGCTGGTAGGCATTGCCTTGCTGTTGTTTTCGGTACAGCGCCGTCAGCCCCTGTCTGCGCGGCAACGAATCATCATGTACCGATTTATTGAGTTCATTGGCCGTTGGTCAATGTTGGATATTTTCGTCATCGCCATTTTGGTGGCTGTGGTGAATTTTGGACGCATAGCCAGCATCGAGGCCAATCTAGGCGCGGTGGCCTTTGCCAGTGTGGTGGTATTGACGATGCTTGCAGCTGTAACTTTTGATCCCCGACTTATTTGGGATAATACGGAGTCGGACGACGACCATGAGTGACTTGCCTACCGCTAAAACCCGCCCGGCTTCCAATTGGTCGGCGATCTGGATCCTCCCGCTCATTGCCCTGGTCATTGGTGGCTGGCTGGGATGGCGTGCCTACAGTGAAACCGGCATCGATATTCAGGTGCGCTTCGAGAGTGGCGAAGGCATCGTCGCCAACAAGACCGAAGTGGTTTACAAAGGCATGCCTGTGGGTAAGGTCAAGACTCTGGCCCTGGATGAGGCCGGCCCAAGCAAGGGAGTGATTGCCACGGTCGAGATGGATAAAGACGTCGAGCAATACCTCAAGACCAATACCCGTTTCTGGCTGGTCAAGCCAAGTGTGTCTTTGGCCGGTATTACCGGTCTTGAAACCCTGGTTTCCGGTAACTACATCGCAGTCAGCCCGGCCGATGGCGAGCCTGTGCGCAAGTTCAAGGCCCTGTCGCAAGAGCCGCCCCTGTCGGATGCCGTTCCCGGCTTGCACCTGACCCTCAAGGCTGACCGCCTTGGCTCGCTGAACCGTGGCAGTCCGGTGTTCTACAAACAGATCCAGGTTGGCCAGATCAAGAGCTATGTGCTCTCCGAGGACCAAAGCACCGTCGAGATCAAAGTCTTTATTGAGCCGACTTACGCCAATCTGGTGCGCAAACACACGCGTTTCTGGAATGCCAGCGGCATCAGCATCGACGCCAACCTTTCGGGTGTGAAGCTGCGTAGCGAATCCCTGGCCAGTATTGTGGCCGGCGGTATTGCATTCGCCACCCCCGAAAACCGCAAAGACAGCCCGCCCACTGACTCGAACCTGCCGTTCCGTCTTTATGAAGACTTCGATGCCGCGCAGGCGGGGATCAAAGTCAAAGTTAAACTCAGTGACTTTGAAGGCCTGCAGGCCGGTCGCACGCCAGTCATGTACAAAGGCATCCAGGTCGGTAGCCTCAAGGGTCTCAAGGTCGATCCAGACCTGACCAGCGCCAGCGCTGAGCTGACCCTCGACCCGTTGGCTGAAGACTACCTGGTGCAAGGTACTCAATTCTGGGTGGTCAAACCGTCGATCTCGCTGGCTGGTATTACCGGGCTGGAGGCATTGGTTAAAGGTAACTACATTGCGATCCGCCCGGGTGACAAGGGCAGCACCCCCGAACGTGAGTTCGTGGCCCGCCCCAAAGCTCCGCCGCTGGATCTGCGTTCGCCGGGCCTGCACATGGTGCTTTTCACCGAGAACCTGGGCTCACTGGAAGTCGGCAGCCCGATTCTGTACAAGCAGGTCAAAGTCGGTTCGGTTCAGAGTTACCAGTTTTCCCGCACCAAGAAGCAGTTGATCATCGGTGTGCATATCGAGAAGGAATACGAAAACCTGGTCAATGGCTCGACCCGCTTCTGGAACGCCAGCGGCATCACGCTGACCGGTGGTTTGACCGGCGGCATCCAGGTCAAGAGTGAGTCCCTGCAAAGCCTGATGGCCGGCGGGATTGCATTTGAAACACCCGAAGCCACGGCGCCGCTGCAAAAACGTATCCCGCGTTTCCGCCTGTTTACTGATCGTGATGCCGCGATGCAGCAGGGGGTTGCCGTTACGATCAAGGTGCCTCGTGCCGATGGGCTGCGTGAAGGGACACCGATTCGCTTCAAGGGGCTGGATGTCGGCAAGATCGAAAGCGTCGACCTGAGTGAAGATTTGCAATCGGTCTTGCTCAAGGCGCGGATCACCGAAGTGCCTGAGCGGATTGCGCGGGTCGGCAGTCAATTCTGGGTGGTCAAGCCCGAGCTTGGGCTGATGAAAACGGCCAACCTCGAAACCCTGGTCACCGGCCAGTACCTCGAAGTGCAACCTGCCAGCAAACAACTGGGTCGGCAAACCAGCTTTGTTGCACTGGACCAGGCGCCGGACTCAATTGCTCCTCAGTCCGGGCTGAGCCTGGTGTTGAGCGCTGCCCGTCGCGGCTCGCTCAAAGAGGGTGTGCCGGTCACCTACCGTGAAGTCACTGTGGGCAAGGTAACGGGGTATGAGCTGGGTAGTACCGCTGACCGCGTATTGGTGCACATTCTGATCGAACCGCGTTACGCGCCATTGGTGCGCACCGGCAGCCGCTTCTGGAATACCAGCGGTTTTGGCGTCGACTTCGGGTTGTTTAAAGGTGCGACGATTCGTACCGAATCCCTCGAAACCCTGGTTCAGGGCGGTATCGCCTTCGCCACACCGGATGATGACAAGATGGGTAATCAGGCCCGCCCCGAGCAAACTTTCCCGCTCTTTGACAAGTTTGAAGACGAATGGCTGCTCTGGGCGCCGAAGATCCCGTTAGGTAAATAAGCTCCAAAAAAAACCGCGATCATTGATCGCGGTTTTTTTATGCTCAAGATCCAGCCTCAGACTTCATCCAGTTCGGGCTGTTGCACAGCCGTCACCGCATCAGGTTTCACCTCGTCATGGCGACGGATGTACTTCCAGTCGTCTTCATCGATGTAAATTCCGTTCGGTCCGCTGCCACCTTCAAGGTCGATGGCCACGTGGGCGCAGACCTGCGGTTTCACACTGGCCAGGATCGGCACAAAGCCCAACTGCAAGCTGGTCTCCAGCAGAGCGGTCTGGTTTTTTTCGTCGATGTCCGCCGCTTCGTCCAGGTAGTACGGCAGGCGGATACGCCCGGCCTGATCGCGGTCCATCAAGTGCAGCAACAAATACATGTTGGTCAGCGCCTTGATCGTCATGGTCGTACCGTTGGACGCCGCACCGTCGATATCGGTATGAATCACCGGCTGGCCGTTGACCTTGGTGATCTCGAACGCCAGCTCGAACAGATCCTTGAGCCCCAACTGGTTGTGGTTGGCGGCCACCAGCCGTGCCAGATACTCCTTGGCCTCTTCGTTTTTATTGTCTTGCTCGGCGCTCTGGCTAAGGTCGAACACCGACAGGGTTTCGCCTTCTTCATACTGGCCGGCGCTGTGGATAATCTGATCGATATGCTTGAGCGCCTCCTTGTTGGGGGCCAGCACGATGCGGAAGCTCTTGAGGTTGGACACCTGACGCTTGTTGATCTCGCGGTTGAACAGTGCCAGTTGATGCTCAAGGCTGTCGTAGTCACTGCGGATATTGCGCAGCGTACGGGCGATGTCGGTGACTGCCGCCCGACGCGCCTTGCCCAGGGTCAGCGCTTCTTCGGTGCGGTGCGCGTAAGCGTTGATCAGCAGTTGCAAACGCCGCTCCATATCGTCTTCGCTGTCGAACTTGGCCACACCTTTCAAGCGTACCTGTGCGTATAGGGCTTCGATCTGACCATCGCAGCGCAACAGGCCTTGCCAGCTGTCCTGATAGTCATTGAGCAATGGCAGCAGGTTGTCCATTGAGTCGTCGACCGGGTCCATGAACGGTGTGCCAAAGGGCAAGCCGGCGGGCAGCAATTGACGTCGACGCAAGCTGTCATCCAGCGTGCGTTGTTTGGCTTCCATGTCGCCGATCTGGCGACCGACCAACTGCAACTTGGCGGACAATTGCTGCACACGCTCGGTGAATGCATCGCTGGAGCGTTTCAACTCGTCCTGCGCTGCTTCGGCCTGGGCCAGTTGCTCGAGCTTTTCACCTTCTTCAGCGCTTAACGTCTGGCTGCGGCGGAAGTCTTCCAGGGCTTTTTGCGCATCCAGCACTTGCTGATACAACGACTCGGCTGCGGTTTTGCTCGCCGTGCGATCGGAGGTCACTGCCTGCTGGGTTTTCAGTTGCTTGAGTTCTTTTTCCAGACGCTCTTTTTGCTCGCGCAATGCCGCCCGGTCAGCCAGCGCCTGCAGGGCAGGGGGCTCGATATGGCTCAGATCAATGGACAGGCCCGGCGCTTCAAAGCGCTCGCCCTTGAAACCATCAAGGATCAATTCCAGCGACTTGACCCAGGCATCGTTGTCATCCAGCGCAATACCGTGCTCACCCAATGGCAAACTGAACAGGGCGCTGTTGAACAGGCGCATCAGACGTTCCACATCCTGTTGCGAAAACTCTTCGCGCAGGCGTGCGTAGCTGTTGTTGTCGGCGTGATCGAGTTGCTGTTTGACGGACTTGAGGCGTTTTTCAAGCTCGCGCAGACGCTCGTCCAGATCCTCGCTACTGAACTGGCGTGATTGCGCCAGGGCGCCCGCCAACTCGTCGTGGGCGTCCTTGGCGCTCAGCAGTTGTTGTTCCAGCACCCTTACATCGTCAACCAGGGCGAAGCGATGCTTGAGCACCGACAACTCGCCAAGCCAGCGCTGGATGCCGCTGATCTCCCGCTCCAGACGCATCAGCTCCTGGGTGCTGCTGCGCTGGTCGTTTTGCAGTGCATCCTGCTCGTTGCGGTAGAACTCGGACTGCGTCAGCAGCTCTTCCTTGCGTGCCCCGGCGTAGTCCTGCCAGGTGCCGAGCAGCGAGTCGAGCAGCGGCGAGAGCCGATGCAGCTTGCCGCGCAACAGGTCGCGCTGACGAACGCCGGCAGCCAGCGACTCAACCAAAGGCCCGGCGCCGACCAGTGCGTTGTAGTCCTGCTCCATGCGTCGTACATCGCGGAAGGCCTCTTCACAAGCCGCGATGTAATCAACGCTACCCGAGCGCAGGCTGTGCTCAAACGCATCTAGGAACAGCTGCTTGAGCTTGGCTGCAGTGATTTCGCGCATGTGCAGCAGGTTGATAAACAGGGCGCGGAAAGTCTTTAGGCTTTGTTCGCTGGTGGAGCGCAGCGGGATCAGCGTCAGGTCCAGGGGGATCGAGGTATGGCCACCCACCAGCAGGCGACGCAGTTCATCAGGCTTGAGCTCGTAGGCTTTGAGGCCATTGCGCTCAAGATTGTTGAACAGTTCTTTCTGGCGCAGACAGGTGTCGTCTTTTTGGTAGTGGGCCAGATCCAGCTTGCCCGCGTAAGCAAAAAACTGGTGCCCGAAGCCGCCACCCGGGCCGCGTCCCACCACGCCGATCACATGGGGGCCATGGGGCAGGGAGACTTCGACCAGGATGTAGCTGGTGTCCGAAGCAAAATAGAAACGCCGCGATTGTTCAAGGCTGTACTTGCCGAAACTCATGTCTGACATGCGCGCCAGAATCGGGAACTGCAACGCGTTGATCGACGCCGACTTACCGAGGTTATTCGCCCCGTAAACCGACAGGGGATGTTCAAGCGGGAACAGCCCCAGGCTGTAACCGGCTGTGTTCAACAGGGCAAAGCGGCGAATGCCGTAGCGTTCCTGACTCATGCATCCATCTCCTGTTGCTCATCGGCAATGGCCCGGGCCAGAGCGTCTTCGTCGTCTTGCGGGGTGATGTCGTCATCGATCAGAACCGGTGTCGGCAACGGCAGAATGCTGTGCAGGCTGGCCGCCAGGTCACGGTCCTGTTGCACCGACAGGCACACGTCCAGAAAACGGTGCATAGGCGGCAGAAAACGGTAGATGCCGGGTTCTTCACTGGCAAAACCGAGCTGTGTCATGCGGCGCATGATCTTTTCTTCCAGCTCTTCGTGGGTGGTGACTTCAGCCTGTACGAAGAGGTCACGGTATTTTTCCAGCAGCGCCGGCAATTCGTCGCGGCCCAGGCTGCCACCATCCAGCACGGCAATCGGGTCGCGGCCCTGGTCGGCCAGGTGCTCGACGATGATGAAGGTGAACAGCGCCAGACGTTGTGCGGTCTTGTTCACTTGAGCGGCGGCGGTGTCGGGCACGAAATAATAAAAACCGCGGGTATCGCACACCAGTTCAAAGCCCAGCGCCTTGAACAGCGTGCGGTATTGGTCCTGGAAGTTTGACAGTTGCGCGTACAGCTCCGGGTCGCGGCGGCTGACGTGATAACCCTTGAACAGCTCGCGAAAGATCGGTGCCAGTTGGGACAGTTCGGAAAGATCAAGATGCATGCAGAGGGCTCGCAGAAGTCTGGGTCGCATCTTCGCTGTGAGCAAGCAGAGCGAAGGAGCGCAGGCTGACCAGGTGTTCGTGGGTGTGGTAATCGCGGCGCTCAAGGCGTTCGCGCACGAAGCGTTTTTCGCGGGACAGGCGCGAGAACCAGTACAACAACTCGTCGGTGTCTCCGCCGGGCTCTTGTGCCAGCAGCCAGGTCATCAAGTCCGGCATCGGCAGCGCGTCGCTGCAGCGATCGAGCATTTCCTTGACCGTACGCGGGGCTTTGGGTGTTTCACCCCGGTGGACCTTGTGCGCCTTGGGAAAGCGTGCCGGCTTGGGTTCGAAGCGGGCCAGCGCGTACACATAGGCCTCGACCTGGCTGGCGCTGCCCAAAAAGGTACTTTGCGGGCGAGTGAACAGCGGCATTGCGGCTTGGGGTACCGCGTCCAGGCCCTTGCGCCGGATGGCTGCCAGCGCCAGCGCCGCGCCGCGGGTCACGGCGTTGTGCCGGCGGGCTTCTTCACGCAGCGGCAGCAGCAGTTCGCGGGCATGGCGCAGGGTCAGCTGGGCGCAGGTTTGCATTTCGAGGATGCGCGCATGGGTGCGCAACAGCATGTCGTCGTCCACCAGATGGCCGAGCCGTTGCTGCTCGCTGAGCATGCGCAACAGCACGTTCTCAACCTTGCGTACGCCTTGTTCGAAAGCGCCATCGGCGTTAACCAGCTGAATCATGGGTTCGACGTATTCGTCCCACGTCGCCAGCACTTCGGCATAACGCTGGCGCAGGGGGATCTGCCGATCGCTGGTCTTGGCCCGCTCGGCCACGGCGACCAGCGCTTGCTCATCGTTGGCGAGCTTTTTCAGTACATCGCGTACACGCATATCGAGCAAACGCAGCTGGCGCGCCAGATCATGGCCGTCACGGATGTCGAACGCATCCTGGATATAGCCGGCCAGGCGCTCCAGATGGCGCAGGTAAGCTTCGATCTCCAGGCACAGGCCAAGGCGGTGCTCGTGCCTCAGGTAGGCCAGAAAGTCGTGGATTTGCGCGTTGAGCTCGAAGCGGTTCGGGCTTTTGGCGACCGGCACCAGAATGTCCAGGCGGATCCAGGTGTCGAGCACGTTGGTGATGTCCTGCGGGGTGCTGTCCAGCTGCTGGGCAGCGACTTGCAGGCGCAGCTCGTTCAGGCTAAGGGTGCCTTGGTCGAAGTGTTCACACAAAGGCTCAAGAAGTGCCCAGTGCTCGGCGAGGGCACGTAATACGCGCTTGGGTTCGATCATGGGAGGGCCGGTCAATTGGCAATGAAAGGCCGCGATTGTACTGCAACGTGAGGTCGAGTCATCACTTGGCAGATCAACTGCGGGCGGGAAGGGCAGAAGGGCGGTAGAATCCCCCCTCTTTAGTTATCCACAGATGGCCGACCCTTGTTGAACGAGTCCCGCCGCCGCGCTTTTTTGACTGCCATGCAGGTGGTCAGCTGGTTACCGCGCACTGAATTGCCATTTGCCGCCCCTTCGCGGCCAGAGCTGCTGGTGCTTCCAGAACCGCCCGCAGAGCCCGTCATTACAAGGCCTGTGGCCAAAGTCGCGGTTGCTCCGAGCCCACCGGTTGCGCGCCCAAAAATCGAAGTTCCCCGACCGTCGGTCACCCCGCGCCCTGCCAGCAAGGCCGTCGCGGATGTCGAAGCGGCACCCGAGAAGGCCAGGGTCGTGCCGTTGCCACCACCACGCTTTGCCTTGCAACTGCTGCGTGCCGGGCGTTGCCTGGTACTGGTGGAGTTACCCACAGGCAGCGCATTTCAGAGTCGTGACCCGGCCTATTTATTGTTAAAGGACATGTTGCGCGCTGCCGGTCTGCCCGACAGCCCGCAAATCATTGGTGAGCCGGTGCGCTGGCCGCTGCTCAGGCGTGGGCGTGTCGACCAGGGGCCTGAAGCTGCACGTGAATTTGTGCAGGGTTTTGTCATGGCCCGCCTGGAAGAGGCTGAATGCGCCTGCTTGTGGCTGGTGGGGCTGCCGGCCGTGCGCTTTGCCAGTGAGGCCAATGCCGAAGCCTTCAACAGTGAACTCGAAATCGAAGGGCTGGGCAGCGCATGGGCGTTGCCGGGCCTGGAACTCTTAATGGATGAGCCACAACGCAAAGCGGATGTGTGGCAAGCCATGCGCCGGCTAATGGCGCGCTGGAAACAAAACGATGAGTGATGCCGTAACCTTTCGCCCGATGACCGAGGCGGACCTTGATGCCGTATTGAAAATTGAATACGCCGCTTTCAGCCATCCCTGGACGCGCGGTATTTTTCTCGACGGCCTGGGTAAATATCACATCTGGATGATGTTCGAAGGTGAGCAGCAAGTCGGCCATGGTGTGGTGCAAATCATCCTCGATGAGGCGCATTTGCTGAACATCACCGTCAAGCCCGAAAGCCAGGGCCGTGGTTTGGGGCTCAAGCTGCTTGAGCACCTGATGTCGATTGCCTACAAACATGAGGCACGTGAGTGCTTCCTCGAACTGCGGGACAGCAACACGGCCGCGTTCAAGCTGTATGAGCGTTATGGCTTCAACGAAATCGGCCGTCGCCGTGATTACTACCCGGCCGTGGGTGGTCGTGAAGATGCGGTCGTGATGGCCTGCACCCTGGTCGACTGACTCCCAGTCTTTTTGGTGGGAGCGGGCTTGCTCGCGATGGCATCACCGCGGTTTGCGATACAGACCGCGTCACCTGTATCGCGAGCAAGCCCGCTCCCACAGGAATCAGGGGTACTGACTTAACGCTTACGCCCCACCGGATCAATCTCTGCCAGTTCTGCCTCGTCCAGCCCTTTGCCTGCGCCAATTTCGTCCTCGGTGACCAGGCTCAAATCCCAGTCAGCGGCTTCATCGCCACCCTCGGCAGCCTCTTTGGCATCGTGGGCGCCGTCCTCGCGGATCAGCATCTCCTGCTCCAGATCATCATCGTTAAAGCCGGCGTCAATCTCTTCATAAGGCATGGCCGCACCTGTCAGGCCAACCCGGCGCGCAGGCTGGCCCGCCATGTGCTGTGCCCGCTCTTCGTCGGTGAACAAATCACTGATGCTTTCGTGGGTTTCATCATCATCGAAATTCAGTGGCTCAACCGAACCCATGCGGTCTTCAATATCGTCGATGTCCAGTGGCTCATCGACTCCATAGGGACGACGTGAATCAGTCATGGTAATTCCTCATTCTGTAGGTCCTTAATACGATGACTGTAGCCACTGCTGAAGATTCCACCCGGCTGACCGCCGGAATGGCATTAATCCAAGTGACCCCGACCGCTGGTCGGCTGTCAGAACAGCGCATCAACTCTTGAGGCTTCACAGCATGAACGAACTACAAGATCTGATTGATAACAACGAGCGCTGGGCCGATGCGATCAAGCAGGAAGATCCCGACTTTTTCGCCAAGCTGGCTCGCCAGCAAACGCCGGAATACCTATGGATTGGTTGTTCGGATGCCCGTGTACCGGCCAATGAAATTGTCGGCATGTTGCCCGGCGATCTTTTTGTGCACCGTAACGTGGCCAATGTCGTGCTGCACACTGACTTGAACTGCTTGTCGGTGATTCAGTACGCAGTCGATGTGTTGAAGGTCAAACACATTCTGGTCACCGGCCACTACGGCTGTGGTGGCGTGCGTGCCTCCATGAAGGACCAGCAACTGGGCCTGATCGATGGCTGGCTGCGTTCCATTCGCGACCTGTACTACGAGAATCGCGAAGTGCTGGCGCTGTTGCCGACCGAGGAAGAGCGCGTCGACCGTTTGTGCGAGCTGAACGTGATCCAGCAAGTGGCGAACGTTGGTCACACCAACATTGTGCAAAATGCCTGGCATCGCGGGCAGAGCCTGTCGGTCCACGGCTGCATTTACGGGATCAAGGACGGGCGCTGGAAAAGCCTGAACACCACGATCAGCGGGCTGGACCAACTGCCGCCGCAATACCGCTTGCGGCCGGTGGGCGCGGTTTAACCTGTTACACCGTCTCTGTGGGAGCTGGCCTGCCAGCTCCCACAGAGGTAGTGCAAGCTTCTTACGGCATTACCGGTGGCATATACGTCAGCGTAGTACCCAGCGCCCACAGCAAAAACAGCACCAGGGGCGTGTGCACCAACAACTGCACGAACGAAAACCCGATCAAGTCCCGCGCCTTCAACCCCAGTACGCCCAGCAGCGGCAGCATGTAAAACGGGTTGATCAGGTTCGGCAACGCCTCGGCGGCGTTGTAGATCTGCACCGCCCAACCCAGGTGGTATTCCAGGTCATTGGCCACCTGCATCACGTAGGGCGCTTCGATAATCCACTTGCCGCCCCCAGACGGGATAAAGAACCCCAATATCGCCGAATACACACCCATCAACACCGCATAGGTGTCGTGGGAGGCGATCTGCACGAAAAATGTCGAGATGTGGTGCGCCAGGGTTTGCCCGTCAGTGCCTTGGACGACGGTCAGTAGCGCCGCAATCGAGCCGTACAGCGGGAACTGGATCATCACCCCGGTGGTGGTCGGCACGGCGCTGGCCACGGCATTCAGAAAGCTGCGCGGGCGCCAGTGCAGCAGCGCGCCGAGCATCAAGAACAGAAAGTTGTAGGTGTTAAGCCCCGAGATGGCGCTGATCGCCGGTTTGGTCGAGAACTCGTGAAACAACCAGCCGGCCGCCAGGAGCACCAGCAAGATGGTCAACACCGGGCTGTATTCCAGCCACTCGCCGGGCCGTGTACGCGGGGGCAGTTTGGGTGTGCTGAAACTGGGGTCAATGCCGCATGCCGCAGCGTCACGGGCTGAATCAGGGCCGGGCGCAGTCGCGTAGGCCACGATCAGCGAGACCACCACCAGGGCCGCGAGCAGCACGCCGGACTGCCACAGAAAAATGGTTTCTGTGAACGGAATCACACCGGTAATCGACAGGATCGACGGCGGCAAACTGGCGGGGTTGGCCTGCAGCTGGGCCGCCGAGGATGATAGCCCCAGGGCCCATACAGCCCCGAGCCCCAAATAGGCCGCGGCACCGGCGGCGCGGTAGTCCATGCGCAGGTTGGTGCGACGGGCCAGCGCCCGCACCAGCAACCCGCCAAATACCAGCGACAGCCCCCAGTTGAGCAGGGATGCGACCATTGAAATCAATGCCACCCAGCACACGGCCTGACGACCGTTTTTCGGGACCTTGGCCAGCTTGTCGATCAGCTTGACGGCAGGCGGTGAACTGGCGACCACGTAGCCGCCAATTACCACGAAGGCCATTTGCATGGTGAACGGGATCAGGCTCCAGAAACCATCGCCGAACGCCTTCGCGGCATCGGTGGGTTTGGCCCCCATAAACATCGTGGCCAGTGCAACGGTGATCACCGCAACAGCAGCGAACACCCAGGAGTCAGGGAACCAGCGCTCGGCCCAGTTCGAGCAGCGCAGGGCAAAGCGGGCAGAGCGGCTGTCTGTAATCTCAGCGGCCATGGGGCATACCTCATTGTTCTTATGATTATTGTGTTGTCTGCACCCGGCCTTTCAGGGATGAAAAGCCGGTGCAACCACAGGGAGAGCACATTAAATCAATCGAGTGGTTTTTCCGATGGATTAATACAAAACGGGCTTCGCAACAAAAATAACCCCAGCTGTCCGAAAATGGGCTGCTGAGGGGTAAACTCTTTCCTTTCCCGAAGGAGTTTCTATGAGTCTCTACCAGCCAGGCATTCTTGCCAAACCCGTGCCGTCACAGGCGCGCTACATGTTTTTCGCCCTCAAGTCAGTAGAAGCACTGCCGGCTGCGCTCGACGTTTTGTCGCAGTGGGTGGACGGCAAAAGCGTAGTAGCGGGCTTTGGGTCGCCGCTGGTGTTGGCAATGGGCGTAAAAATTCCAGGGCTGCGGGTGTTCCCGGCCCTCAATGCGATGGTTGAAAACCCGTCCACCCAGCACGCACTGTGGCTGTGGTTGCTGGGTGATGACCGTGGCGAGTTGCTGCATCGCAGCCAGGCCATCGAAGCGGCGCTGGCGCCTGCGTTGAGCGTGCTGCAAGTGACTGAAGGTTTCCGCTACAACACTGACCGCGACCTGACCGGCTACGAAGACGGCACAGAAAACCCGGTAGATGACGCGGCAGTCGAGGCGGCCATCGTCGCCAACGCCGGGGCAGGGCTGGACGGCGGATGTTTTGTGGCCGTTCAGCAGTGGCAGCATGACTTGAACGGTTTTGCCGCACGCCCGCAAACCGAGCAGGACAACCTCATTGGCCGCCGTAAGAGCGACAACGAAGAACTCGAAGACGCGCCGCTCTCGGCTCACGTCAAACGCACCGCCCAGGAGAGCTTCTCGCCTGAAGCCTTCACCGTGCGCCGCTCCATGCCCTGGACTGAAAACGGCAAGGCCGGGCTGATGTTCGTGTCTTTCAGCCGCACCCTGAATGCATTCGAAGTTCAGCTGCGCCGCATGAGCGGCATGGAAGACGGGATTGTTGACGGGCTCTACAGTTTTAGCCGGCCTTTGAGCGGCGGCTATTACTGGTGCCCGCCGTTGAAAGACGGGCGGATGGACTTGAGTGCTGTTCGCCCCTGAGCCAGTGACGACTGTTCCCGGTCAAGGCCCCTGTGGGAGCGAGCCTGCTCGCTCCCACTGTTGAAGTATCTCTATCGCAACCTCGCTTCGCTCCTCAGCGGCTACAGCGCTCCAGGTTTCAGGAATTGTCTGATTATTTTCTGTATTCCCAGGCCTCAGGCTTGCGGGATGAAATCGACTCCCAAAGCCGCACGAAAACTGCTCCACTTATTTGCCGTCGGCCTGATATTTGCGGTTTTTGCGGGCTCGTTTGTTTACTTGCGTGCCGTTTTTAATGAAGAGGTTTCCCTTCGTCGCAGCTATATGAACGAAGCGGTTTTCCATGCCCAGGATTTTTTCGTCAGCCGCCAGACCTTGCTCAAGAGTCTGGTGCTGGCAACCGTGCCCGATAAAGATGCCGCTGGCGCCTTTTTCAGTGCTGATCCAGAAGAAGAGATCAACATCAGCCTGGGCAGTGGAGCCAGTCACTGGAACCTCTGGCTGACCCGGCGAATGACGGATTATCTGCATGAGAGCAAGGTCAATCTGCTGTACGTGCCCCAAGCCGACAAACCCAAGGTGGTGCGTTTGTTTGACGCTTCAAGCAATCTGGAGCCATTGCCACAGATGGTCTTGCAACGCTTGGCAGATGAGGGCGCCAAGGCCTACTCCTTCAGCGATGACCTGTGGCTGACTGACAACAAGGTCCTGGATACCCCCTTCTATCTGTTCTCGCGTCTGGATAGCCGCAATGTGTCTTCCGGTTGGTTGGGCATTGAGGTGGAAGTGCCGGATCTGGTCGAGGCATTGCGCAGTGAAAGTGCTGGCGACTTTATGTTGCTTGACGGCCAGGGGCAGATCATTTTCACCAATGCCGCGCAATCCACCCTGGTGGATTCATGGCACTCGCTCAAGCCCAAAAATTCGTTCGGGTTTATTGGTGCCGGCTGGATTCCCGACAGCCTGGCCATCAGGAAAAAACTCGGTTATTCAGGCTGGCAAATTGTCTATGCCGTCGATATTCGCTCTTTGCTGCCGGTATTGGGCTGGCCTTTGTCGGGGTGCCTGCTGTTGTGCATCGCCGTCTGCATAGGGCTGCGCTGGCTGATAGTGCGCATTGACCGACGCCTGATTACACCGGGTGAGAACCGCATTCAGGCGCTAATTGAAAGTGAGGCGTTCAGCCGCGCCGTATTGCAAGTTGCCCCTGTGGCCTTGTGCGTGATCCGCCGTACAGACGGCACCGTGGTACTGGAAAACTCACTGTCGAAACAGTGGCTGGGCGGTGGCAGTGAGCGCAGCAAGTTGTGTCATGGCTGGATTTATCGCGCTTTTGACGAGCATGAATTTCGCAACAGCGATGAAATCGAAATGGAAGATGGCCGCCTCCTGTACCTCGCCTTTGCGCCGACCCGTTACAAAAGTCAGGACGTACTGATTTGCGCATTCAGCGATATCAGCGCTCGCAAACAGATCGAAGTGACACTGGAGCGTGCCAGGCAGTTGGCAGATCGGGCCAATGAAGCCAAAACCCTGTTTCTGGCGACCATGAGCCATGAAATCAGAACGCCTTTGTATGGCGTATTAGGCACGCTCGAACTGTTGACGCGTACTGAGCTCAACGAACAACAAAACAACTACTTGAAAGCCATCGAGCGTTCTTCCGGCAACTTATTGCAGCTGATCTGCGATGTGCTTGATGTGTCGCGCATTGAGGCCGGCCAGTTGCAGTTGGAACTCAACACCTTCAGCCCCCTGGAGCTGATTGAAGAGGTGATTCAGGGGTATGGCGGCGCAGCCCAAGCCAAGGGCTTGCAGTTGTTTGCGCTGATTGATTCGACCGTGCCCGAGTGGCTCAGTGGCGATGTCAGCCGTATTCGCCAGATACTGAACAACCTGCTCAACAACGCCGTGAAATTCACCGACTACGGAAAAATCGTGCTGCGCCTGAAAATGGACAGCCGCGATGATGAGCGCGTCATGTTGCACTGGCAGGTTTCCGATACCGGAAAAGGTATCCCCCTTGAAGAACAGGCGCGTTTGTTCGAGCCCTTTTATCAAGTGGAGTCGGCGAAAAACGTGGTCGCCGGCACAGGGCTGGGCCTGTCCATCTGCAAGCGGCTTATGCATTTGATGAATGGCAACATGCGGTTGGTCAGCGAACCTGGGCTGGGCAGCAGTTTTACCCTGCATTTGCCCCTGGTGCAGGTCAACGATCCTGCGCGCTCGAGCCCTTTTGGCGTGCTGTCCCCCAGCATCGTTTATGTGGTTTCACCGCTGCGCGAGCTGGCTGAATGTTATTGCGGCTGGATACGGCGCTGGGGCGCCCGCGCTCACTTGGGGGCACCCAAGCCGGGCGATGCAATTGATGATGCCGTCTTGCTGGAACTGCACCCCAGCACTGCGGCGCAACTGCTGGAGCCCCGCTGGACCGGAGCTTTGGTGCTGGCAACCAGCGATACATCAGTGGCGCTGCAGATCGAAAACCCTTGCTGGAGAGCTGACCTCAACAGTTTGCAGGCCGTATACCGGGCCCTGAGCAAGGCCCAGGGGATTCATACAGGCATTCATCTTGAGGCCGGAACGGGCAAGGCCGAGCTCAAACTCGGGCTACGCATCCTGGTAGCCGAAGACAATGTGATCAATCAGCTTATTTTGCGTGATCAACTCGAAGTACTGGGTTGCACCGTGACATTGGCCAGCGATGGCCTGCAAGCCCTGGAGCTTTGGCAGGAAGGCAAGTTCGATCTGGTACTGACCGACGTCAACATGCCGAGAATGAACGGTTACGAGCTGACGGCCCGATTGCGGGCCATGAAAATGACGCAGCCGATTATTGGCGCCTCGGCCAATGCCATGCGTGAGGAAAGCGAGCGCTGCATGAGCGCCGGGATGAATCATTGTCTGATCAAGCCTTTTACGTTGCACACCCTATACAACTGTCTTCAGCACTTCTAAAGGAGGGTCCATTGAAGCCCTATCGTGTACTGGTCGTTGAGGACCACCCTTTTCAGCATGAGTATTTGCTGAATGTTTTCAATGAAGTGGGTGGCTTTACAGTTGACACTGTTTGGGATGGAGATGGCGCGTTGGAGTGTCTGGCGCGTAATGACTATGACCTGTTGCTCAGTGACTTGCTGATGCCTGTGATGGACGGTGTGCAACTGATCCAGAAAGTGGCCGCCTTGAAAAAAAAGCCAGCCCTGGCCCTGATGAGTGCTTCGTCACGGCGCATGCTGATAAGTGCAGGGTTAGCAGCAAAAAACCTGGGTATTTCGGTGATTGGCCTGATTTCAAAGCCGGTTGAATTCAATGCTGTCATGCGTTTGAAAGAGCGGATGGAGCTTTTTCGCCTTAACGGTGATACGGACCCCGCGCTGGTCATTGAGGTGGACCCGCAAAGTATCGAATTGGCCATTGGCACCGGGCAGATCCAAGCCTGGTTCCAGCCCAAGAAATCGCTGAGTAACGGCAATATACTCAGCGCAGAAGCTTTGGTGCGCTGGGTACATCCCGAGCTCGGCTTGTTACTGCCCAAGGACTTTCTGGCCATTCTGATCAGTCAGGGCCTGGAAGAGCGACTGTTGTGGCTGATGCTTGAACAAACCCTGCAAGCCCAAAGGCAATGGCGTGAGCAGGGCTGGGACATCCCGGTTTCAATCAACTTGCCCACGCATTTGCTGGATAACCATGCGCTCGCCGACTGCTTGCGCGATTATGTGGTCGCTGATGGCGGGGAGCCACGTAGCATTATTTTTGAACTGATGGAAAGCTCCACTACAGAGAAGCTCAGTAACTACTACGCAGGGGCTTGTCGCTTGCGCATGATGGGCTTTGGTCTGGCCCAGGATGACTTCGGCAAGGGCTTCAGTTCTTACTTCAACCTGGTTTCCACCCCTTTTAGTGAACTCAAGATTGACCGTTCGCTGGTACATGGCTGTGTCGAAAATGAAAATCTGGCGTCAGCACTGCGCAGCCTTGTGGAACTGAGCCGCAAGCTGGGCCTGACAGTTGTCGCTGAAGGGGTCGAGACTCAGGCCGAACTCGAATTTTTACGCAGCATTAAGTGTGATCAGGTGCAAGGTTTCCTTATTTGCGGCGCTATATCATGCGCCGACTTTGAAACTCTTTTGCTGGAAGATGGCTCTAAGCCATCACCGGGCTAGCGGAGTCCGGCGCCCCGGGTTTTGTTCTGCGTTTGACCAGTAAACCCGTGGGCGCCGGACTTGCCCTGTCATCAATGTGGAGCCAGGCAATGCGCGAATTAAAGGTAGTGATTGCCGACGATCATCCGGTGGTATTACTGGGCCTTCGGGAGGTGATTCAACGTGATGAGTATTTCACCCTGGCAGGCGAGGCGCTGAGTTCGTCGCAGTTGGTCGAGCAGGTGCAGTTGCATCAACCTGCACTGCTGATTACCGACTTCAACATGCCCGGTGATGAGACCTATGGCGATGGGCTGCAACTGATCGAGTACATCATTGAGCATTTTCCCGGGGTCAAGATTCTGGTGCTGACAGTGATGAGCAATCATCTGATTATCTCGCGCTTGCTGGAGCTGGGTGTGGCGGGCGTGATTGCTAAAAGCCATATCCGCGACGAAATAGGCAAGGCCCTGAATGCGCTGGCCAATGATCGAGATTATGCAGCACCGGTTGCTCCAGCCATCTCGGTGGTGACAAACCCCAAAGTTATCGATGAGCGTTTCTCCACGCTTTCACCTCGTGAAGTCGAAGTACTGAGGTTGTTTGTGGCCGGCAATAGCGTGGGCGACATTGCCCGTCAATTGAACCGCAGCGTTAAAACCGTGAGCACCCACAAGGTCGCTGCGATGCAGAAGCTGGAAGTGCTTAACGACCTCGCCTTGCTGACCTATTGCATCAAAGCGGACCCCTTCGAGTAGCTGTAGTGCTCTTCCAGTGCAGGAGTCATGCATGCCATGCCGCAAATGAAAGTCTTATTGGCCGACGATCATCCGATTGTATTGATGGGCGTGCGCGAAATCATTGAGCGTGACCCGCGTTTCAAGGTCGTGGGCGAAGCAATGAGTTCGTCCGAGTTGATCGACAAGATTTCGCTACTCAAGCCTGACGTCATCATTACCGACTACAACATGCCGGGTGACGATCAATATGGTGACGGCACTCGCCTGGTGGAATACCTGCGCCGGCATTTTCCCGAGCCTCGGGTGCTGATCCTGACGGTAATAACCAATGCGCAAGTAATGACCTGGTTGTATGAGCTGGGTATCAGCGGGGTCATTTCAAAGAGCGCTGGGCTTGAGCAGATATTGGTGGCGCTGGATGCGTTCTACCGCGAAGGGCACTACCAGCAGGACATTCTGGATGGGAGCTTGAGTGACGACGCTGATGGCCTTTCGCAAAGGCTCAGCCAGTTGACAGTCAAGGAGTTCGAGGTACTGCGTCTGTTCTCGACGGGTGTGAGTGTGAGTGATGTCGCGCAGAGCCTGAGCCGCAGCATTAAAACCATCAGCACCCTGAAGATTTCGGCGATGCGCAAGCTTAATGTCGACAATGATCAGGCGCTGCTGATCCTGTGCGTGAAGGCCAATCTGTTTGCCTGACAGGGAGCATTTACAAGTAGATGATTTCCATCAGCAGCGTTGAGCTGTAAGTGCCTACATCAGGCAGTTCTTCCCCGGTTTTTACCGGCCTGACTGAAAGATTGAGTTTTAGCTGCGTATCTTCAACGGGAAAAACCAATAGCTCGCCCAGCTTCAAGTCCAGCACTTTGACGGTACTGCTCATATCACTCAGCCGAGTTTTCAACCCGAGTCTGTCGAGGGTGGTACGCAGAGTGCTGCTGTCAAACGAACCATTTCCTGCGTTAAAACGCAGGTGTACCTGACTGCCCTTGATACATTGAAAATTCAGGGCCACATCGGTCCAACCGGTGGTGTCCGACCTAAGTGAATTAAGGTTCACCTTGGGGATATCAATGCTTTGCGAGAGCGGGAAACTGGCCGTGCAGGGCGGTTTTATAAGCGTACCGCTCACATCGATCTGTGCGCCATCCTGAGCACAGCCAGTGGTGCTGAAGAACAGCGCAGCGGCCGACAACAGTGCAGCCCTCACTCTGACGAACATTTCCACCTCACAGGTACTCGATGCTGATAACGGATGAGGCGCTGAAAGCACCTTCGGTCAAGGCGCCCAATGCAATCAGCCTGGCCTTGAGGCTCAGATCGACAGTGCCGCTTTGATTGCTCAGGGTGCGTTTCACGCCGGTCACGTTGGCGACCGAATTGTCACTGTTCCACAGCAGCGAATAGGCCAGGTTGGTCTTGCCTGCATAGGCCTGGGTGGTGGAGCCCTGGTAGACGCTTGAGGCCTGGATGCTGATGCTCATTGACGAGTTGGCCGGGCAGGTCATGGTGACCGGGATGTCGATCATGGCCGCACTGGCAACCTGGTCATAGCGCAGGCTGCCGAAGTTGGCTGTCAGCGTCCGGCTGCTGGTCAGGGTGCAGGGCGGGCGCGTCAGCGTGCCACTGACGTTGATGGTGACGGTATCTGTGATGGCGTTGGCCGACGTGCAGACCAGGCTTGCGCAAACTGCTGCGGCCAACGATAGGGGTAATTTCACGGTCGAGTTCCTGTGCCTGATCATAGATAGGTGATGTTGAGGGTGTATTGACTGGAAAAATTGCCAGTCGGGGAAATGCTGGTATTCAGACGGGGTCGAAAGCCGAGGCGAATATTATTGGCGCCGGTGGTGAGCACTAACGTACGTGGACTGTTGAAGGTCACTGCGGTGTTGTTGTCGGCCCAGGTGGCGGCCATCGACAGGCCAGCCAGGGTGGTGGCTGATACCCCCGGGCTGCCGTTGATTGCACTTTGAGTGGGCACCAGGGTGGCGGTTGCCTGGGTACCACGGATGCAGTTCATTGTGACATTGGCAATTTGCTGCGTGATCGCGAAGTCGTTGCTGTTCAGGGTGCCGAAGGGCAGGTTCAGGGTTTTCGCCGAGCCCATCGAGCAAGCGGGCTGGATTACCCGATACCTGAGCTGTACAGTCTGGAGGTAGTCGCCATAGGCTTCATAGCCTCTGATGGACGTGTCGGTTAGCGATACGCTGACGATGTAGGTTCCCGGCGTGGTGGGAGCGATTCCGTACAGGAGAACATCGTAGGCAAAGGTGTTGCCCACGTAAAGTCGAACACAGCTGGAGGGCATGCACACGTTGGTCGCGGTGCCGATCGGCTTTTCCGGCACCATCAGTCCCGAGTTGGTATGAAAAACTTCGACCTTGCTGCCAGATCCCTGGCTATAGAACTGGCTGTGCTGCAGCGATGAGCCATAGGGGTACTGGCGCGTGACCCGGCAGTTGGCGGTCATGTGTGCATAGAAAACGGTAGAGGGCGACAAATCACCCAGATTGATAAAGCCGGTTGTACCGGTCGGTGTGCAGTTCAGGTTGTCCTGGACCAGGGCAAATGCCTGCTGGCTGGCCAGACTGAGAAGCAGGCAAAGCAGCAGCAAGCTGCTTTTAAGCCAGCTTGGATGACGGGGTTGGGTGGTTGAGTCATGCATCAGGAATACCTTGGGTGTCTGCTGATATGGCCGAGGTGTCATCGCAACGGATCTGTAGTTGGCCGATGCCCGTATCTGAAAGGTTGTAGGTACTCAGGTCCAGATCCTTGGCGCACCAGGGCTGACCGTTGACGTTGATCAGCAGCCGCGCCTTGTCCGGAACGCCGGTCATAAATACCCGGCCCTTGTCCGCTACCATTGCACTGCTTAGCAATGCACCTTCAGTGCTGAGAAGCTGGGCTTCGGCTGCAAACGGAGCCGGCTTGCCATTGTTTGAACTGACACTGATCAGTAGGCGTCGGCCGTTACGGGTCTCGAAATTGGCTAGTACAAAGGCACCGCGATTGGGCGTCACCTCTTGAACCAGATGCGCGATGTCGGTGTTGTCTGAAAGCGAGTCGGTGTTGAGTGACACCTTGTTCTTGCGGTACGGCTGGGCCGAAGGAATGATCGTGTAGCCACTGCCGTTGGTTTTGATCCCGCTTTTGGTCAGTACGCCGACATTGGCGGCGCCGGGCGTGGCCACGATGATGTTGGTTTCGCCCAGCGGCTGGGTGAACATCACGGTGTTGCGAATGGCCACAACCGCACCTTCCACGCCGTAGTCGGTCTGGCGTGTGTTTTGATCCTTGTTGTAGGAACCGTGCCAGATGGCATTGGCCGCGTTGTAACGGGCCGCCACCGAGCCGCCGAGCACGCGGTCGTCATCACTGACTTGCTGGTTGACTCCCAGGTTGTAGGACAGGGCATCGTCTTGAAGTTGAGATCCGCTGAATGTGGCCGTGCGGTTGGCATTACCGTCGGAGTCCTGGTTAGTGCTCAGGCCGATACGGCTGCTGCTGCCGGGATTGCCCAGCGGAATGCTGACGCTCAGCGATACGCTGCGAATGTCATCGCCAACCCCACTGTTCTGCGCCAGGCCCAGGTTGTAAGAGGCCCGACCGACACTGAAGCTGTAGCCCAGTTGCACCGAGGTATTGCTCTTGGCCAGGTTCCAGTAATCGGTTTTGGTCAGGTTGGCGTACATGCCGCCATAGTTGCCGAATTGTTGCGACACGTTGGCGGTAAAGCTGCTTTTCATATGGCCGCTCAGGTACGGGGAGAATGCACCGCTGTTATTGAGCGTTTCGTCGATATACGGGGCGAGCGAGTTGTTGGAGCGTGCGTTGATCGCCTCGTTGAAACTGTAGTAACCGCTGGTTGAATAGCGATAGCCAATCAGGCTGAAGCTGGTATCGGTCAGGTCTATGGATTTGGAGTAGCGAAAACGATACGACTGCCCCGACAGGGTTTTGGCCTCGGGGCCCATGTCGTCGCTGATGGCGTGGGTCACGTCCAGCGAAATGGCCCCGAACCCTGCAAAGTCATGGGCGAAGCCCAGCAGTGCCGACTTGTATTGCTCACTGACGATGGTACCTGCGAACAGCGTGGTGCCGTCTGTCAGCCCGCGGCGGTAGGTGCCCAGCACAAAACCGGGCTTTTGCGAGTCCAGAGCACCGTCTGCCGGGCGATATTGCCCGGCTGTCACAGCGTAGCTCTGTTGCCCTTCACGCAACATGTAGGGCACGGACGAGAACGACTGTACGTACACCTGGCGCTCGCCGTTGGGGCCCTCAACAGTCACTTCGATATCGCCGTTGCCCGAGGTCGAGTACAGATCCTTGAGGGCAAACGGGCCGGAAGGCACCCATTGCTCGCTGATCACATAACCGCGCTGGCGCAATGTCACTAAAGAGCGGCCGTTGGCTATGCCGCGCACCACGGGGGCAAAGTTGAGCGACTCATCGGGTAGCATGTCCAGGTCTGAGGCAATACCTACTCCGCGATAAGAGATGGTGTCAAACAGATCACTATCGGTAGCGCTTTCACCCACCGTGGCGATGGCCATCATATTGCCCAAGTCACGCTGGACATAGGTGTCCACCGACTTCCAGTTGCCGTCGACGTTGGTGCCTTTTTGCCAGGTCGAGAAGTTGCGAAAGCGCCAGGCGCCGCTGTTGATCCCGCTGTGCACACTGCCGAACTGTGATTGGCGGTTGCTGTATTGGTTCTCGTAGTTGCTGCCGGAGAAGCTGTAGTTGGCAAAGGCTACTTGCTCGCCATCGCTCCAGGTTTTGCGTCGGGTTTCGAATGGCACGCTGCCGATATAGGCCTGGGGAACTTGCAGGTTGAGTTGCTGCTTGTTGAAGTCGTAGTCATAGGTGACGCCGGTGAGTTCCCGGTTGAAGTACACACAATTGTCGGTACTGATATCGGCGTTTTTCAGCCGTGCGGGATCAACCCCCAGATCCGTCAGGGCTTGCAGGCTGAAGCACGGAAACAGGCCGTTGGGAGTCGAAACCTGGTTCGCGGTTTCGCGAATGAAATGCAGGTCGCGCTGTTCGACAAGCCGGCTATCCACTGACAGATCAACCCGGTAAATGCCGGGCAGCTGCCCCTGGCTCATGGCTTTGACTTGCTCGGCTACTTCTGCCGAACTGTTGCCACCGCCAATTTCCAGAAAGGAAGAATCGAAGCTGTAGTCCGCGTGCACTACAGTGGTAGTGAGACCGACTGCACTCAAGGTCAGAGTGCTCCAGCTCTTTACTCGGTGCGCGAAGGCGCACATGCGCAATCGCAACATGAGGGTATCCTTCCAGTCAGCTGTTCAATCGATGGTCAATGAGGGGTAACGGCTGTTGCCTTGACCGTGCTGCCGTACTCGTTGATGTAGCTGAGTACAAGCGTGTCGCTGTTTTTCAGCGGTATTGGAGTGGTGACGGTGCTTCCAGGCCTGATTACTTCAGGCATGTCTTTACTGGCGCTGTTGTTGATCAGCAGTTCGCTGACCACAACGTTAAACCCCGACGGGTTTTGCACACTCAGTTTTCCCCCTTCGACGCGCCATTGAAGTTTTTCCACAGCTTCTGGCAGCGTGCCCTTCAAGTCGCTCGGGCGGTAAAACAGTTTGATGGTGGTCTTGAGTGCAATCTGCAGTACGTTCTGATTGCGCTGTTCGGCACTCATGGCCGGGATTGCTTTTACATTGAGCAAAAACAGGCTTTCTTTATCGGTTGGCAGGTTTTGCCCGTTGGTGGCAATGATCCGCAGAATGTTCTGGCTCTTGGCGTCCAGACGAAAAAGGGGCGGGGTGATGATAAATTCATCCGCGCTCTCATCCCGGTTGTCGTAGGGGCTGACCCAGGATTGCACCAGATACGGCACGCCGTCTTCGCCGGAGTTTGAGAGTGACAGGTTGGCTTCTTTTTCCTTGCTTTGGTAAACAACCCGTGTGGAGCCCACATTGACCCCTGCTTGAACCTGGGGCAGCCAAAAACCTGCTGCCAGAGCCAAAAAGGCTGCAACTTTTAAACGCATGAGGGTGTCCTCTGGTTAACGCCAGAGCCCGCGATTGGCACGGGCTCTTGCGTTGCAAATCAGAATTACTTGTAGGTCACGTCGAAGCTGGCCAGCGCATTGACTTTACCGGTGCCGATACCGCGAGTGCCCGGGGTTTCACCCGCAGCTTCGGTGTCTGCAACCAGGCGCACATAGGACGCCGTGAAGTCGAAGGTGTTGGACTGAGGGCGCAGCACGTAATCGGTGCTGGCGGTGTTCAGCGCCAGTTTGTTGCCAGTACGCGCGTCGTTGATCTGGATACCAACGCCAGATACCTGGTTGTCGCCGCTCATGCCCAATACGGTTGCATCGGTCCCGGCCTGTTGGCCGCTGAACTTGATGGAAGCGTTTTTCAGGGTCGAACCGCTGCAGTTCTCCAGGGAGATCGAGAACGGCGTGGAGCCAGCAGTTGCGCCAACGGTGTTTTCAAAGTCGGCGATGCGGATCTGGCCCATATCGACCGACTTCTTCACACTTTCGCTGTTGATGGTGCAGGCGTTGTCGTTGATGGTACCGGTGAATTCAACTTGGCCATCAGATGCTTGAGCGCTAGCAGCCGCCATCACGATCAGCAGCGAAGAACCACAAAGTGCGGTGTATTTGCCCATTTTTTGAAACATGAGATAAGCCCTCTACAAACAAGTGATGTGTGATATCCATTTTTTATTGCCCCCCCTGTTCGCGGCTTGCCGCGGCAGGTGTTACACAGGATGCAATTTGGCAGGCGCGAACCCCATCAGACGATTCCTGTTCCGCTTATCCCTGTATCACGGGCGGCAGTTGCTGCCAGGTAAAACAACGGCCCTGAACGATGAAGCAAGCAAAGTTACGTCTCGGTGCACTGGCACTGAGTTCAATGAGGCTCAACAAACTGCTGCTCCTGTTGACCGGGCTTGCCCTGTTGCTGTTGAGCATGAGCTATTGGGCCGTCAACAGGGTCTTGCAGGAGGAGGCCGAGAAAGTCGACTTTCACTTCGCGCGGCTGATGGAAAGCATTCATGAGCATGAAGACTTTCTGCACACGGCTGCCGAGAGCTACGGGCAGTCCAGCAACGGCCTGACTATGGACAATAAGCCGCGCTCGCACATTGAGTTGATGCGCCAGGGCGATGAACGCTTGTTTCAGAACCGTGATACGGCCAAGTCATTGCCCTTTACGGTCAGCCAGCGTGACCGCTTTACCTTGGAGCAGATGCAGGGCGTCTATTCGTTCGGGGTGCAATTGACTGATCTGTTTACGGCCTACTGGTCCGATTCCTATTATTCAGCGCCCCAGATGTTCGTCTTTTCCCCGCTGGACCAGTTCACCATTGCAGTCCCCGGCATTGATGGCACCCGACAGTACCCGTTGTTGTACAAAAACAATTTTTTCGATGTGACCAAGCGTTTGTACGATGAGTTGGTGCCACGGCGACATTTGCTCAAAAATGATCAGTTACTGTGGATAAAAGCGCCTGTAGGGCTTATCCAGAAGCGCAAATATATTGTCGGTGCCGTCGGTGTGGATCTTTCCCGACGCTTTATGCCTGCGGCTGAAGAGGAGAGCCTGGTCATACTCACCGCGTTACTGGATATCAGTGATGTCAGTGACCTTGAGCGTTTGTTGATGCGCCCCACCAATAGCCGCTTGACCTTGATCTCGCCTGCTGGTGATGAACTGCTTGGTGACGTTCAGGATGTCGGGGAGTTGCCGCTGGGACTGAGCTTTGCCCGGGATGGCCTGCGCTTCAAATTGAGCTCGGGGGGTGATCAACCCTGGACCGGCCTTTACGCAATTTCCTATCAGAATTTTTTCGGCTATGCGATATGGCCCATCATGGGCGCGGCTGGTCTGTTTCTTCTGTTTGTATTTCTTGGCTGGCAGGTCAACCGTTGGTACCGGGTACGAATTATCGAGCCCGCACAACGGGCCAACCAGTCCCTGGCTGAAAGCGAAGAGTTCAACCGGGTCATGCTCGATAACGCGCCTGTTGGCCTGTGTGTGGTCGAGCGCGGTACAGGTGTTGTATTGCTGGAAAACCAGCGAGCCCACGAATGGCAGGGCACCCCCGAACTGATTGCCCTGTTGAAGCGTGATTACGGTGAGCACGAACTGGGCGAGGTCCAGCTGGAAGTGGCGGGGCGCTATCTGCAGGTTTGTATTGTCTTCACCCGGTACAAGGGCAAGGATGTTGTGCTGTGCGGTTTTAACGACATCACCCGGCATGTGGATGATGCCAATCTTATGGAGCAGGCCAGGCGCTCGGCCGATGAAGCGAGCAAGGCCAAGACCCTGTTCCTGGCCACCATGAGTCATGAAATTCGCACACCCTTGTACGGAGTGCTGGGCAATCTTGAGTTGCTGGAACTCACGCCGCTGAGCGAGCGTCAGCACGAATACCTGCACACCATTCAGCGCTCATCGACGGTTTTGTTCCAGTTGATCAGCGACGTGCTGGACGTGTCCAAGATCGAGTCCGGGCAAATGGCGGTCGAGGCCAGAACATTCTGCCCGCTGGATCTGTTTGAAGATTGCGTGCGCAGTTATTCGGCATCAGCAAGCAATAAAGGCTTGAAAATATTTGCCTGCGCGGACGCGACCTTGCCGCCGCTCTTGCGCGGGGATGCGGTGCGGATCCGGCAAATCATCAATAACCTGCTCAGTAACGCGATCAAGTTCACCGATACCGGCTGGGTTGTCTTCAGGCTTAAGGTGATTGCTATCGAGCGCGGTGAGGTGTCATTGCAGTGGCAGATTTCCGACACCGGCGTTGGCATCAGCGAAGAGCAACTCAAGCGCCTGTTCAAGCCCTTTTCCCAGGTGGGTGGCAGCGAGCGTGCGGGTGGAGCAGGGTTGGGTCTGTCCATTTGCGCCAGCCTGAGTGAAATGATGGGGGCGAACTTGCGGGTGGTCAGTGAGCCGGGATTGGGCAGCAGTTTTTCGCTGCACATAAACTTGCCGGTGATTGCCGGTTCGCTGGGCAATAGTGCCGATATTGATCTTGCCGGGGTGAATATCCTGGTGCGCGCGCCCCGCAATGAAATCGGCCAGATCCTGATTGAGTGGCTCAGCCGTTGGGGCGCCCGTGCGCAGGAGTTCCCGGCGTCGGGCACTCACGACAGCCATGCCATATTGCTGGATATCGACCCTGACCAGCAGATCATGCCAGCCTGGCCAGGTGAGAGGGTGCTGGCGACCGAGTCGGGGCGCAGCCAGCCGCACAGGACGGCCCGGGGCTGGGAGGTCAATGCCTATGACATTCGCGCTATTGGCAGAGCACTGATGCAGGTCGCCCATGGGACCGTTCCCCAGATGGCCATCAGTGTGGCACCGTACGCCGCAAACCTGGAATTGAACGTTCTGGTAGCAGAGGACAACGCTGTCAGCTAGGGGGTGTTCTCATTCAGGCGAGCCATATGACAGCAGACACAAGGGATAACATCGACTGGTAATTCCTGGCCAGTCGCTCATATCGTGTCGCTATC
>NZ_JBUZTL010000043.1:0-17532 GCF_055408345.1 Pseudomonas sp. B424
GAGAGGAAGCGCTAAGCTGATCATGAATATGATGCAAAACCGCAGATAGTGTTTCATGGGCTGAAGTGTAGCCGGTGAAAATGCACCCAACAATTCACCCTTGGGTCTTCTTTGTTGGCTGCCACTAACCCCTATTCCGCGCTCATTTCCATTACCGGACTTAAGGTGCCTAGCCACGCGACGAGGCAAATTATGACGATCGCCATTGTAAATTCCAGCGTCATGCTGCGGCGCAATGCATTAACTGCAACAGAATATTCTCCGTTGCGAACTGACTTTTCTAGTGCCGGGCTTAAGTGGAAGCGGTTGAGCGCGGCTAACACGATCATTCCGGCAAAGAGCAAGATTTTCAAAAATAGAAGTTGGCCATAAGTACTGAGCATCACTTCATCGAGGTTTGGTCCAACGATAAATAGGTAATTGACTATTCCAGTGATGCTTATGATTGCCACAATCACTCCGCCGGCCGACTCAAAGCCAGTCAATACCCGAGCAAGAATTTGTGCTTCCTGCTCGCTTTTGAGCGATTTTAAACGCAGTAGTAGGGCAAATGCCGCTAGAGCACCTAACCATCCACCGGCGGCCAAAAGATGGAAAATATCACTGATAAAATGCCAGTAGCGTCGACTGCCCTCATCCATGGCACCGTGCCCTGTCCATGCTAACGTCGCCAACGCAATCGCTCCGCATACAGTGACCATCCAGAGACTGAGTGTCGGAAATCTTTTATTCAGCGCTACGCCAATAATTGCCATAACCAAGGCAGCTATGCGGACCATCCAGGTCAGTCCGACGTCAGTCCCCATGAGGACCATTTGAAAAATATGGTGATGTAGTTCCATGAACCCCGATACACCGCTCATTGCTTTCGCAAGCAACAACATTGCTGCAAGGGATAGAGCTACACCTACAACAGAAGTACCGTAAAGAAGCGACTCAAAATTCAAGACCGTGCCCGATACTCTTTCTTTTCCCCTAAGGCTGTACAAGCCGAAAATTGCCAATCCGAATAACAGCATCAGGTCTAAATAAAGAGCAAAGCGAACCACAATATTTATTGAGTCGCTCATGAATCATTTCACTTTGAATGAGAAGTTACCGGTGATCGGATGAGTGTCCGAGGAGACGGCACGCCATTCGACTTTGTAGGTGCCTGTGGTCAAAGGTGCTGCCGGTGTAATCACCATCGTTTTCGGATCACTGCCACCAGCGACGCCTGCCTTAACACCCATCGGGGAGTTCGGCATCCCAGGCATATCGGTCATGATCAGTTTTGCACCTGAAAACTGAGTAGTTAGATTTTCAGAAAAGTGCAGCTCAATTTTCGAAGGGGCCGCCGCATCCGAGCCTTCTACCGGAGTAGAAGAAAGGAGCTTTGGATGTGCTTGAGCTACTGCACTCAGAAGCAAGCTCGCAGTAAGTGCAACAGCTACGGTCGTAGTTTTAAGGAATGACATGCAAGACTCCTCACAGCAAGAGCTGTTGATTCGAGGTTTGTTTGGGAATATCTAGTTTTTTACTTTTCGACGCTTGTTAAAACCACTGGCGAATACCTAGCAGGTTCAGTGTCCTATGGCGGACCGAACAGGAGGAGCTCACAAGAATCTCCACGTCACAGCGCAAGTACACGATGCCACATGAATGTAAACTGTTCGATTACATTTCAGTCAGCTTGAGGCGGGTTTTTGGCTACTGGATGGCGCGGATAATGGGCCTAAATACGCCCCCTCTTCGAGGCGTATCAAGAGCTCTAACTCATTCAAAAAAGGGCCTTTAAGCTAATCCCATACTGCGTGGTTGAATATCTGCAGCTTGTTGCGTTATTGCATGGAATTGACCACCTATTTGCATTCGACTTGACCAGTTGTTTGCATGGGATCTGACCAGCGGACGGGGAAGTCCTTAACCGGCAGAAATCGGCCAAAAGCAGCCAGTATCTACGAAATCGGGGGCTATTCAGCGGCTAGCTTTTTTCGGCTACTGTCATTTCGAGCAAAGCGGCCGGTATGATGAGGCGAAACGGATGTGGCCTAAGTGATGAGGACTGCTATGAACGTGTTTATCAGCTCTGTAGTACGTAATTTTGAGCACTATCGTGCGGCCGCCAAAAAAGCAGTTTCTCTGTTGGGGCACATCCCGGTGATGTGTGAGGATTTTGGTGCAAGACCCTATTCCTCTGAAGTCGCATGCATGACTGAGGTTGACCAGGCCGACGTAGTGGTGCTGATTCTTGGCGCGGACTTCGGCTTCAAAACCCACACAGGTGAGTCCGTCACTCAGCAGGAGTTCCATCGCGCCAAAGCTGCCAATAAACCCATCCTGGCTTTTCTGGAAGAGGTTCCGGTCGAGGATGATCAAAAGCGCTTTCACTGGGAGGTTTCCGATTACGTCGACGGCCTTTTCCGTTCCACCTTTACAGGTGATCGCGATCTCTCAGACAAAATCATCCAGGGGCTAAGCCAACTTGCAGCCAGTCGCAGCGCCATTTCCGAACAGGAGTTCGTTCAGCACCTGCAGAATCGTAGCAACAGCCGAAATTGGAATAGCCAGCCTCGTGAAGATCGCCTTGAGCTCGTGTTTCTGCCGCAGCCCATTCTCTCGGGTACGTTGCGTTCCATACACACCCAGCATGATGAATTCTTCCTCAAGCTTTCTCAGGCGGGCTTGGTTTCTATCAAGGGTGGTTACACGTCATTTAACGAGGGAGACATCACCGGCCTAGATGCGGAGGCCTCTTGGCGGCATCACGATAATGGGATGAGCTGGCTCTCTATTCCTCTGGCAGCCCCAGCAAAGGACGGCGAATATTTTGCCTCCTACTACATCTCGCCCAGCCGGCTAAAACGCTTTGCGGAAGAAGCTTTTAGTTTGATTAGCCGAGGTAAGGGAGGCTGGTTCCAGCTGGGGATCTACGGAATTTCTCACCAAGTCTACGCCGAGCCGCCAACCACCCCTGCATCGTCGATGTCCATGCCGTACCGCAGTGAGAAAAACATTGAGGAAAGAAAACTGCTGATTCCAGCGTCACAGGGCGTTTTCAACCAGTGGCTGGAAGACGCTTTGTTCCGAATCGGGCGCAAGCTTTCCTAAGAATTGAGCGTGGCCAGCAGGCGGATGGAGGATAAGCAACAATGAACCCTTCGTGTCTCAGCTTGGCAGTTCTTCTAGCTTGAAGATCCGGTTGTCAGCCTTGAGCGCTGGAAAGGCTTCGCAATATGCATAGGGCTCGCTGAATAAAGTGCTGGGCGCATGAATGTTGAAGACCTTAACCTGGGGAGGGTGGCCGCTTTGCCGTTCATGGCGAAGGTCGTTCAGAGACCCAGGTGCCTCACCATTTTGTTCGGCAATCGAAATCACTAGATCTCGAAGGGTTTCGATTTCTGCATCAGATGCTTCTGCATAGGTGGTCAGTTGCTTATGACCTCCAAACCCGCCACGGGTAGAACCGATTCGGTTCAGGTGCACGTGAACCACCGTTACGATCTTCATACCGAATACCTTATTGAAGCCCAGGATGCGCCTCCTTCCGGAGACGCTATGAGGTCGTAATCAGCCCTTGGGAGGATAGGGGTCGTTGCCATAGGAGTCACGTTCACGGATCAGGTTGTCCCGGCCGTGGATGAGCACCTCGCTTTTTTGGTTTTGAGCTATCTGACGAGCCGCGTCAGCAGCTTCCTTTTGAGTCCGATGGTGGGAGGTGTCTTTAGTATTCCCCTCACCCCGAACCGCCCAGCCTTCATCACGTTTCACGACGTGCTGATTTTTGCCTGCCATGGAACACCTCTACTAGTGAGTTGCCTGCCTAGTAGAAGGTAGCATCGAAACGGGCAAATACAACATGTAGTGCTAGATCGACTGGTAGTGCATGTATGTTGTGCTTTTTCTCAGCAAATCGGCCTGTCTTGCTCAAGCTTACGTGCAGAAGCAGAGGTGCCTCGCCGGTTCGCGACACGGCTGCTCCTCTACTATATCCATGAAAAAGGATGATCAGGCTAGCTAGGCTTTGGGCTTATGAAATGCAGAAATTTACGCCAAGGTTTTCGACATGCTTTTGAACTACTCCCGCGCTGGAGGACAGTCTGCTTTTGGGCCGATTTCTGCCGGTCAAGGCCCACCCCGTGGGCTGGTCAAAACTCATGCAAACAACTGGTCAAGTCGAATGCAAATGGCTGGTCAGTGGCAATGCAAACGGGTGGTCAAGAGGAATGCAATTCGCCAGCTTGTCTCAGGCCTTTTTTTCGTCTGCACTAGGAAGCTCTATATGGAATGCCGTTTTCCCACTAGATGACGTACACCATATCTTTCCGTCATGCGCCTCGATTATCGATCGGGTGATCGATAAACCTAGCCCGGCGTTGCTTGGACTCCCTTCTCTACGTGCAGGGTCCACTCGATAAAATCGATCGAAAAGCTTTTCAAGATGCTCAGGCGCAATGGACTCCCCAGGATTTTCCACGACGACCAATATCGACGTTCCGTTTTGTTGGATATCGACATTGATGCACTTCCCTTCAGGGGTATACCTGAGCGCATTTGATAGCAGATTAGAGATGGCTCTGTGCAGCATTAGAACATCGCCTCGGACGCGGCCCCGCCCTGAAACCGTGAGGTCAATCCCTCGCTCATCAGCTAGCAGAGAGTAGTACTCCTGTAATTTTTCCACTATCTCTACTAGGTCTATCGGTTTCTTCTCGTGCGAAATCAAACCGTTGTCTGATTTCGCCAGAAAAAGCATGTCATCAATCATCCGACTCATACGCTTCAAGTCATCAAGATTTGAGTACAAATTGTCTTCGTAGTCCTCGATATTCCTTTTTCTAGAAAGCACCACTTCTGTGTGGGTCATCAAATTGCTGACCGGCGTCCGTAACTCGTGAGCGATGTCCGCGGAAAAATTCGATAAACGGACAAATGCATCATCCAGCCTGGATAACATTGCGTTGAACGACAGCACCATCTGCTGAAGCTCTTTAGGAACGGAAGCTAATGGAATGCGCTCCTTAAGGGATTTAGCTGACATTGAAGCAGCGACCCGAGTGACTTGACGTATTGGCCGCATACCACTGCTCGCGACCATCCAACCCAAGGCAGCACTGATCAGCGCGCTGATCACCAGCCCTATCCAAAACCACCGTTCAAGTGTCTCGAAGAAAGACATATGCTGAGTCACATCAAAGATCAACATAACGTTTAATGGCCTGTCTTGCCCCGTCACGATCACTTGTGCAGTCACTCCACGGAACATTTTCTCTTGCTCCCGCCACTCCCAGACGTTGCTGTTCGGGATCGTACGAAATTCCTCTGGAACATCGATCGAGCCGGGATCAGCAAACAGTAACTTCCCGTCACCATCGATTATTATGGCAGTCAAATCACGGTGAGCACCAAGCAGCGCCTCCAGCTCAGGCTTAACATCACTGAATTGATCGATGCTATTCAATCCAGTCAAAATTCTCTGAGTAGAATGGAGCTTTTCGCTTAGTGCCTGTTGATCCAGCATTTTGAAGTGATGCTGGCTAAGGTTATTGAAGCTGAGGCCGGCAATAGTGAGCACCGCCGTTACAGCCAGCATGAACATCAGACTCATACGGCTCGTCAGGGACATTCGCTTCATTTCGACTCCGAATCAGGAGAGTCGAGCATGTAACCCATACCTCGCGAGGTATGAATCAGCTTGACCTCAAAATCATCATCGATTTTGGCTCTCAGTCGCCTGATCGCCACCTCGATAACGTTGGTATCGCTATCAAAATTCATGTCCCAAACTTGGGAAGCGATAAGCGATTTTGGCAGCACCTCTCCTCGACGACGTAGCAACAGCTCAAGCAAAGCAAACTCTTTAGCTGTCAGATCTATACGTTTCCCTCCACGGATGGCCCGACGCTTAAGCAGGTCCACTTCCAGATCGGCCAATTTCATATAGGTTTGCGAGGGAGCGCTGCTACCCCTACGCAGCAGCGTTCTAACGCGAGCCAAAAGCTCAGAAAAGGCGAAAGGTTTGATCAGGTAATCATCTGCCCCGAGTTCAAGGCCCTTCACTCGATCTTCGACGCGGTCTCGCGCCGTGAGGAAGAGCACGGGAACATCCTTCCCGGATGCACGTACCTTCTGGAGGACTTCCCAGCCATCCAGCCCAGGCATCATGACGTCGAGAATCAGCAGGTCATAGGCTTCGCTCAAGGCGTGCTGAAGTGCCTCTTTGCCATCGGTAAACCGATCAACATTGAACCCCGCCTCGGTGAGTCCTTGCTGCAAATAGATGCCTATTTTTGGTTCGTCTTCAGCAACAAGAAGTCTCATAGGAGTGGCTCTCAAGTAATTATGAAACGGAGTCTGCAACGAAAAACACAAGCCAAGCAGCAACTGACAGAAAAGTAATATTGGCTTCAGGTATATGTCAGCGACCGCTGTCTATGGTCAAAAATGAGCATTTCCCTAATGCTCAGCCGACTCTTCAGCATGAAACGTATTTGGAGCCGGAAAACAATTCCAAAAGGAGCGGCACCATGAATCGCTTAAAAGTTCTTATTCTTGTGAGCTCGCTACTCGTCTCGTCTTCTCTATGGGCTGAAAGTGGCGGAGACCGGGTTGTCGAGCGTATGGAAAACCTGCGCAACAAGGCTGAAGCTGTGCTTATACAAGCTGAAAGAGCTCCTGAAGGGCAGCGTCATGTCCACATGGCCGAGCATATGAATATGCTTGGGGAGATCATGAGTCAGCTCCATCAAGATCACCCAGACGCATCGATGTCACCTCAGCAGCACCTCGCTTGGATGGAAAAGCACGACAAAATAGTTGATGACGTTTTGAGCCAAATGCAGCGTGAGCACAAATTGATGCTTTCTGAAAACCATCAGTGACCAACCGAGTCTCATTGGGGTTTGTTAACCGCTCCGCTGAACACGGTGTTACCTGGGCGCCGTGTTTTCTTTTGAAAACTGACAGAAATGTAGTGTTCAGGTCAGTTAACTAGCAGCTCATCCCCTTTAGCATAGCCAGTGATTCCCTCTTACTCTCGAGGTCACCATGAAAGCTAAGCTCATTACCCCTGTTATTGCGGCAATCACCCTAATCTTCGGTGCTACGGCGATCGCCAGTGTTGGTCATGGTAAAGAGGACATCGGCCAGCCCGGTGTCTCTTCTAAGGTTACCCGTACGGTGGAAGTGGAGATGGGTGATGTTTTCTTCAAACCTAAAAGCATCGACGTCAAACCGGGTGAAACGGTCCGATTCGTCCTTCGCAATGAGGGTTCGCTGCTGCACGAGTTCAACATCGGCAAAGCCGCTGCTCATGCGGCACACCAAAAAGAAATGGCGAACATGTTCCAGAACGGGGCGCTAAGCCCCACCGGGGCCGGGAAAATGATGAGCGACATGGGCCATAGCATGGGAGGGATGAAGATGGTCGAAATGGAACACAACGACCCGAACAGCGTGCTGATCGAGCCAGGCGCAACCAAGGAGCTGATCTGGACCTTCAACAACACCACTGGGCTTCAATTTGCTTGCAACGTGCCGGGGCATTATCAATCAGGGATGGTCGGTCAGATTGACCTGAAGTAGGCCATAGTTGGCTGCAAACCACGCGTCGACGAAAGCGTTGACGCGTGATAATCAACCGGCGCTCGATCCGCGCAGATCACGTTACCCTGGAAGAGTTGCGGGCCCCATTGGAGGCCATAGTGAGGAGGCGCTGAATTAGACTGGTCGAAACTCGATCGTCAGATGGCTGACCTCGTGAACCGACTTGAGACGTTCACGAATGCTGTCGGCATTCGCAGTGGCCTCACCAAGGACGCTGACGATTGCCGCATGGGCTTGTGGCCCAATCTGCCAGACGTGCAAGTCCGTAATGGTGGCATCCCCCGGCGTCTCAACCAGTTCACGGATTTCCTCGGCAACGTGCGCATCAGTCTGATCCAGCAGTACACCTGCAGTGACCCCCATCAAGGTCCATGCCCACCGCGCAATAACGATGGCACCGACGATGCCCATGACCGGGTCCAGCCACACCCAGCCGAGATAACGGCCGGCGAGCAGTGCCACAATGGCCAGAACCGAAGTCAGCGCGTCTGCGATGACGTGGACGTAGGCCGATTTCAGGTTGTTGTCGCTCCCGTGATGGGCACGATCATGATCGTGCCCATGGCCCAGCAGCAGGGCGCTGGCAATGTTGACGATCAAACCGGCAATTGCGATGAGCGTAGCGGTGCCGAACTGCACGTCCGTTGGCTGGAAGAGGCGCATGACAGACTCAGCACCAATTCCCAGGGAGACCATGCCGAGAATCAACGCCGAGGTAAACCCGCCTAGGTCTCCAACCTTTCCGGTACCGAAACTGTAGCGCTGGCTGGAAGCGTGGCGTTTTGCATATCCGTAAGCGACGGCCGCGATACCCAATGCTACGGCATGGGTTGCCATATGAAAGCCATCGGCCAGTAACGCCATCGAGCCAGTGATATAGCCGGCGGTGATCTAGCCAACCATCATCACAACGGTTAGTGCCACAACCCAAAGCGTACGCTTGGCATTATCGTCGTGCGCTGAGCCAAGGAACACGTGGTCATGGGTGTAGTTAATGCTGCTCATGAGTGATTCCTGAAGGCGTTTACTTGGAGTAGCGGCGAATGGCTTCAAGAAGCTCTTCGACGCCCTTACTTCGCTCTTCTTCACTGAGAGCAGGGTTCGCGACATGCTCACGCGCATGCTCCTCGATGATTTCCTCCATCAAGCCGTTCATGGCACCGCGAGTGGCGGTAACAAGGTGCAGTGTTTTAGCGCAATCGAGATCCGATTCCAACGCTCGCTCAACCGCTTGAAGTTGTCCGGCGATACGTTTTCACGCTTGAGAAGATCATCTTTGTTTGCTGCGATATGGCCCATGGGATACCTCTCCTACCTATACGTCGCACATGATAGGAATACCCCCTATACCTATACAAGGTTCGCAGGCGTATGGGGCATCAAAAAACAGTGTCAGGACAGAGAGGTTCAAATCTGAGGGATGAAGCAGAGGGCCTGGAATGTTTTCTTCTGGCCGTGCTCTGCCGGCCATGGCCTAGATGCGTACTGGTTGAACTCGATGCAAATCGGGTGGTTAGGTCAAATGAAAACGGTTGGTCAAGTCTGTGCTGTCATACATCAATGACGCTCACAATTTGAAACAGACAATTATTGACATTGCCATAGTGTCAACATGGAGTTTTCTGATTTGACATATTGTCAAATACTTAAAATCCGCTACATTTTAAGGATAAAGCCAGCCTTCAAGGGTAAATAAAACCGTGACAATCATCAAAAGCAAAGGCTACGTCACCCACTACCCACTACCCACTACCCACTACCCACTACCCACTACAGGCCATTGATGAAGAGCTGGCATACAAGCTGCTGATGTCACCGACCACACTTGATAGAGACAATAGGAATGCTCTGCAGCTTTTCGACTGTCACTGCCACTGCTTGGGCGAGTACCTCAGCCTGACAAACCTTGATGCTGAAAAACTCACGTGGCTGGTCGAAAGCTTTCTTGGAAGCCTTCACGTTGGCGACATAGCTGTGCTTGAAGAGTACATAGTTCGTCAACGATCAATTGCTGTTACTGAGATGATTTCTGGTCTGGTCGACCTTGTTCCCGGCTTGCAGCCAGTGATCTGGTCTCGTGCCCGGCTGCCTCACTTTGAACAGACATGGCAAGAGAGCAAGCCCAAGCTAGACCCGGAGATCGTCTCCTTCTGGAGTGGGTGGCGCACAGCCGCCGCACTGGCGCCGTTAAAGAAGCCCATCGTCGACGTGGTAGGAATAACCACCTGCGGCCCCTCATCTGCCTTGACGACTTTCGCAAGTCCGATCCGCTGAAGATCCGCGTACGCGTTCTCGTAATCCTTGGCCGAGGCGTTCTTCAGGTCAAACGTGCAATAAACCAAATAGCTCATAGTGCAAACTCATGGAAAAATCACATTCAATGAAAATGGGGGCCAGCCAATGAGGCAGCCGGCTTACCCAAAAGTCAAAAGCCTGAGGTAGAGATGCGATCTACTGAGTGTGGCAAGCCGACGAGCACGTCTGACAACCGTTCGACTGCGGGTATGTATTGCGAGCTTGGCGCACAGCACTTACACAGGTGGTGTAATGGCCAAGGTCAAGGCGATTGTGGAGTGCCGGCAAAAAGATGCAGGTATTGGTATGCACCTCATGGTCACCGTTGCTCTGTGCATTGCTGTTAACGAAGTATTGAGTCATTTCACTTACCCCGTTCTTTGTTAGATTGAGCAAGTACCGTGGCCGCTAGGGTCTTGGTCGTGGCGTTGTACTTGTTGCTGTCCAAGACTTGGCTGGCCTTGGTCTCCATATCAGCGCCGGTCTGCTTACCAGTCGACGCTTGAGCCATAGCCGAACCTGCCAATTCTTTCTGAATGGCAGAGGAGCTATCGTCGCGGAGGATTTTGGAGGCTAGGCTGGCCACGAAAGTCGAGGTTTGTTTTGTATTTTTAGGCACGATTAGGTGCTCCTGTATCTATATTCAGATCGAGTAGGCAGGAGCAACCCTTGAGCGGAAAACCGAGCTGGATGGTTGACATCCAAAGTCAGATTTTTCTCTAATGCGCATCCTACCAATGTACGCATTGGCTCAGGGTAGGCGGGTATGCGTGCTCGGCGTCCAAACTTCGCACGCATGCCCGCCGTCTTTACTGAATCCGCTGCTGACTCACAAAAAACACAACATATAGTGTCTCTAGATAAATAAACTACAAGATAGTGCGAGTGCTTTGACATAGCAAGATGACAAAGCTGTGGGCAAGCTGTGTGTAAAGTATGGCTTGGATCCACTCTGATGCTGTATGGATGGTCAGACCTTCTAAATCACGGGTTACGCCGGTTTTGGCCTGTAACAACCCGAAACACTCTCCCTGAATCTACCCACGCGGTCTCTTAAAACAGCCAAGAACGACATTGGAATTTGACGATTTTATGGCGTCATTTATTGGTCTGCTAATGTGGTTGCTCGCTTGTTAACACCTTACACATGTAGCAAGCCGAGCCAGGGCAAAGCCCCCTGAACTGCTCCGTCTGAGAAATCATAGGCGGCGCAGAACTTCGTTGATTTACTGCATATCCATGCTTCTCAAAAAAACCGACGCAGTTGTCGTCAGCAAATGAAAGCGAGCAATTCCCTGCACAGCGGCTATTGCCTCAATGGCCCGAAGCACTGCGGCCCCGAACCCTTTGGATCTGCATTCTGGCAATACGATCAGGGAGCGCAACAACCCGTCTGGCCCATGAGTTTCAAACCCTCCCCACGCGACTGTCTTACCGCCGCCCGTGAACTCAAAAAAGGTTCGACCTGGGAGATTAATATCGTCTGCGGGAAGCTCGGCGGATTTCAAGGCAGCTCGAAAACGCTGCCATTGCTCTCCGGTAATTTTCGTTGCCCGGATCGTCACATCACTATCCATCACTTCAACTCCTTATGTTCCCGCGTTTGGACAACGACAGTCTAAACCGGAGAATTACCCATCACATTCGCTTTACCCAATATTCGCCAAAGCGTATATTCAGTTTTCCATATGCGTAGAAATCACCATGAGCGTTGCTATCAAAGTGCTTTTCGTCTGTGTTGCCAACTCTGCCCGCTCTCAGCTTGCAGAGGCTTTGCTTAGGCACACCGATTCGCGCTTCGATGTCTTTAGCGCGGGCTATGAGCCCTCTCACGTTGACCCACGCACGGTTCAGGCGCTGGAGGCCGTCGGGGTCGATGCAACCGGTCTACGCAGCAAGTCCATCAATGAATTTCGCACTGAACGATTCGACTACGTAATTACCCTCTGTGACAAATCCGTAAGCGAGTGCCATTCGATGCCCGGCGCTAATGAGGTTATCGCGTGGGATTTTCCTGATCCGGTGATCAGCGATGATCCTGTCGCATTTCGACATACGCTCCATGACATCCACGAGCGCATCAAGCTCTTCGTTTTGGTCAAGACCAAACATCTGGAGGATCTATGACAGAACCCATGAACCCCACCACGCTATTCAAGTGCCTGGCAGATGACACTCGAACCAAAATCACCCTGCTCGTCGTGAGCGAGGGTGAGTTGTGTGTCTGCGAACTGACGGCAGCATTGGATCTGAGCCAGCCAAAGATTTCTCGCCACTTGGCGCTGCTTCGCTCAGCAGGTTTGCTGCTGGATCGTCGTCAAGGCCAGTGGGTGTATTACCGACTGAACCCCGATTTGCCTGTCTGGGTGACTAGCGTTTTGAAAGAAGTCGTAGATGCCAATCAGCAATGGTTGGAAACCGAGGCTAAGCGCCTATGCGGCATGAACGATCGTCCTATCAATCAGGCCGTGTGCAACTGATTCACGTCCAAACTGGGTTATTGAAATGTTGATTGCCGTATTGATCTTTATTGCCACCATCGTGCTTGTCATCTGGCAACCCAGAGGGCTTGGGGTAGGTTGGAGCGCCATGATGGGTGCTGTCGTGGCTCTGCTGACAGGCGTCGTTACCCTCGGGGACATACCTGAAGTTTGGAGCATCGTCTGGAACGCCACCGGGACGTTCATCGCGGTCATCATCATTAGCCTGCTGCTTGATGAGGCAGGATTTTTCAAGTGGGCTGCGCTGCATGTTGCGAGATGGGGCGCTGGCAGCACCCGCAAGCTCTTCGCACTATTCATCCTGTTAGGCGCGGCGGTATCGGCGTTATTCGCCAATGACGGCGCGGCACTAATACTCACGCCCATCGTAATTGCAATGCTGCTGGCATTGCGTTTTTCTCCCGCTGCGACATTGGCATTCGTAATGGCAGCCGGTTTTATCGCCGACACGGCGAGCTTGCCGTTTGTGGTTTCCAACCTGGTCAATATCGTTTCTGCTGACTACTTCGGTATTAGCTTCAATGAATACGCCTCGATTATGGTGCCCGTAAACATTGTCAGCGTGGCGGCGACATTAGCCATGCTGCTGTGGTTTTTTCGAAAGGATTTGCCCAAAACCTACGACCTCAATCAACTGGGCAATCCGGCCGAGGCAATCCACGACCGCGCCACCTTTGTGGCCGGTTGGTGGGTGCTAGCACTGCTCTTGATCGGTTTCTTTGTCATCGAACCGTTGGGGGTTCCGATCAGTGCCATTGCAGCGTTCTGCGCACTTATCCTCTATGTCATCGCGGCTCGGGGCCATGCCATCAACACAGGCAAAGTGCTCAAAGAGGCTCCGTGGCAAGTGGTGATTTTTTCTTTGGGTATGTATCTGGTCGTCTATGGCCTGAAAAACGCAGGCCTGACTGACCACATCGCGCAGATCCTGAACGTATTTGCCGGTTATGGCGTCTGGGGCGCGTCCCTAGGAACAGGGCTGCTAACAGCATTCCTGTCGTCAATCATGAATAACATGCCCACCGTCCTGGTAGGTGCCCTGTCGATTCATGCCGCCGAAGTCGATGGCGTCGTACAGCAAGCAATGGTGTACGCCAATGTCATCGGTGCCGACCTGGGCCCGAAGATCACTCCAATTGGTAGCCTGGCAACGCTGTTATGGCTGCATGTGCTGGCTAAGAAGGACATCAAGATCAGCTGGGGCTATTACTTCAAGACCGGGATCGTGCTGACTTTACCCATCCTCGTCGCCACCCTGTGCGCCCTGGCATTGCGCCTTAGTTTCTGAATCAAGGAATCTTTTGATGAAAGTCTTATTTATGTGCACCCACAACAGCTGCCGCAGCATTCTGTCTGAGGCGCTGTTCAACCACCTAGCACCTGAAGGCTTAGAAGCGGTTAGTTCGGGAAGCTTTCCCAGTGGTCGAGTGAATCAACGGGCATTGCAAACGCTGGAGGCGGTCGGTATCTCCACGGTGGGATTGAGCAGCAAGGCTTCGGATGCTTTTGAAGGCTCCCCTCCAGATATCGTTATTACCGTTTGTGATCGGGCTGCGGGTGAAACGTGCCCAATATTTTTCGGGCCAGCTTTGAAGGCGCACTGGGGCTTGGTCGATCCGTCCGAAGCCTCCGGGTCAGAGTCCGAGATTACCGCAGCGTTTGAAGCCACCCTCAACAAAATTCGTGAGCGTGTTACAGCGTTTCTTGCGCTACCACTGCAAACCATAAGCGCTGACGAGCTCAAAGCTGAACTGAACCGTATCGGTTCGCTTTGAAGAACAATCGAGGCCTTGCCTGCTTGGCAAGCCTGTAGGAGTTTATATGCAAGACACATTGCCAAACGTAGACGCTGACCTGATCGACATTCCTTCGTTGGAGCAACTGTCGCCTCGTACACCCACGCTCCATAAACCTCGAATTCTTCTTCTGTACGGATCGACGCGAGAGCGCTCATTCAGCCGTTTAGTCACGCAAGAGGCCGCACGTCTGCTGAATGAGTTTGGCGCCGAAACCAAGATCTTTGACCCATCGGGCTTGCCGTTGCCAGACGATGCTCCGGACACTCACCCCAAAGTCGCAGAGCTGCGCGAGTTGATGCAGTGGTCTGAAGGCCAAGTATGGTGCTCCCCAGAGCGTCATGGCTCCATGAGTGCAGTTTTCAAGGCCCAGATCGACTGGGTTCCGCTGGCGATTGGCGCTGTACGACCTACCCAAGGAAAGACCCTTGCTGTGATGCAGGTCTGCGGCGGTTCGCAATCTTTTAACGTGGTCAATCAGTTGCGGGTACTGGGTCGGTGGATGCGGATGTTCACCATCCCCAACCAATCTTCGGTGGCCAAGGCGTTCACCGAATTTGATGAGGCAGGCCGGATGAAACCGTCCTCGTACTACGACCGTCTGGTGGACGTAATGGAAGAGTTGATGAAGTTCACGCTGCTCTTGAGGGATCGCCAAGACTATCTGGTTGATCGATATTCAGAGCGCAAAGAGTCCGCAGAAGAGCTGTCAAAGCGTGTCAACCAACGCTCCATTTAACGTCACTGCGAGGAAAGTTTATGAGTCAGATCACGATCTACCACAACCCGCAATGTGGCACCTCTCGGAACACCCTAGAGTTGATTCGCAACAGTGGAGAAGAACCGACTGTTATCGAATATCTAAAGACTCCTCCTGATCGCTCCACGCTTGTAGGGCTGATCAAGGATATGGGTATCGAAGTGCGGGCCCTCCTTCGCATCAACGGTACTCCGTACGAGGAGCTGGGACTGGGCGACACATCACTTACTGATGACCAGCTCATCGATGCCATGATGGCTAACCCCATCCTGATTAATCGCCCCATCGTTATAACCGCCTTGGGCACACGCTTGTGTCGTCCGTCAGAGGCTGTCCTCGACCTACTACCGCAAGAGCAGCGTGGTAGCTTCACCAAAGAAGACGGACAAGCCGTTATTGATAAGCATGGCCGCAGGGTCTGAACCGACGCAGATAAAGCCGAGTGAATGTGCCAGGAGGGATGGCGGTGAATCAAAATTTGAAATTTGATGTTGTAGTCATTGGCGGTGGCCAATCCGCGCTCACCGTTGCCTATTTTCTGAAGCGCTCAGGGTTGTCTTACGTGCTGCTTGATGCTGAGCCAGCGCCGGGAGGCGCATGGAGGCATGGATGGGATTCGCTCCGGCTCTTCTCGCCGTCTGCATGGAGTTCGATTGCAGGCTGGCCGATGCCTGCTGTATCAGAAGAAACGCCTCACCGTGATGATGTTATCGACTATCTGACTGAGTACGAGCGTCGATATGACTTTCCCATCATTCGCTCTACGCGAGTAACCCGTGTCGAGAAAATCGAAGAAGGGTTGCGCGCCGTCTCCGGGGATAGATATTGGGATGCCAAGGCGGTCATCAGCGCGACAGGCACCTGGAGCCACCCATTCATCCCCAGCTATCCAGGCCATGAGTTGTTTGCAGGCCAGCAACTTCATTCCGCCCATTACGTTGGGCCGAATGAGTTTGAGGGGAAGACCGTCCTTGTCGTGGGTGGTGGGAACTCGGGGGCCCAGATTTACGCCGAGATTTCGAAAGTATCTCAGGCAACCTGGGTGACTCAAGAAGCCCCAAAATTTCTGCCTGATGACGTCGATGGTCGTGTTCTATTCGAACGAGCAACTGCTCGATTGAAGGCTCAACAGGATGGCGTAGAGTCTGAACAGCCCGTAGGTGGGCTTGGCGATATCGTAATGGTTCCATCGGTAAAGGAGGCCCGCGAACGCGGAGTATTGAATGCGGTACGGCCATTCACTCACTTCACCTCGACGGGTGTTGTGTGGCCATCAGGAAACGAGACGAAGGTGGATGTCGTCATCTGGTGCACCGGGTTTTCTCCTGCACTCGACCACCTGACCAACTTGGGTATTGTTGGTCAAGACGGCAAAGTAGCCGTGGACGAAAACCGAAGTGTTGATTTACCTAATCTATGGCTGGTGGGATACGGTGATTGGACAGGGCTCGCCTCCGCTACATTGATTGGAGTGACCCGTACTGCACGAGATGTGGTCAAGCAGGTGCAGGCATATCTCACAGGCGAGGCCTGATAGCTCACACTGAAAAATCGAGTGAGCCTAATGTGATGCGTCTTCAAGCTTAGGGAAGATAATAGGCTCCAGTGGAGGAGTCGCCTGGCAAAGTCCGAGCCGCCAGTAGCCGACGTCGTGCCATTTCCCAAGCTTGAACCCTACCTCCGGATATGTGCCGATGTGCACGAACCCGAGCGACTCGTGCAACCCCACACTGCCTTCATTGGGCTGCGCAATTCCAGCGTATGCTGCGCGAAATCTCTGCTTTTCAAGAATTGGAAGCAAAGTCTCATAGAGCTCACGGCCAACCCCCTGGCGGCGAGCTGATTCAGCTATGTACACCGTCACGTCAACAGCCCATCGGTAGGCTGCACGTGCACGATGCTGGCTTGCGTAGGCATAGCCTTTGATCTCCCCATCTTCTTCAGCCACTAGGTAGGGATATGTCTGAATAGTCGTCGCTATCCGCTGAGCAATTTCCACAACGCATGGTGGATTCTCTTCGAATGAGATCGCCGTATTCAGGGCAATGGGTGCATAAATGCTCTGTATGGCTTTTGCATCTGCTACTGCCGCTGTGCGGATCTTCAAAGCCACGTGAGGTCATTCCTGAATTGAAAATCGAACGTTAGCTGTTTTAAGCCCACTTTGACCACTAGCCTAATCTAGATGTGAGGTCACCGTGCTCGAACCCCAATTGCGCCGTCGCGCTCTGGGCGTCGAGCAGAAATCCGTCAGCGAAATCTCGCCAAGCGAGTAGCAAGGCCGAAATCGGGCGAAGCCTTGGAGAGCAAACTCTGAGAAGCCCAGATCAAGTACAAAAAGAGCCTCCACAAGGGTTCTTGTTATCCCGAACATTGGCTGCGCGACGTAAGGCAGCTGGCTGGAAAAGTAATGCTGGCTTAATACTGAAACCGTTATATCACGCGTGTTTGGCGCTTTGCGGAAAGCTGTCTTTCGGAAGCTCGAGGCATGTGCTCAATTCATTGTTAGTGTCGTTTCGGGCGGCTACACTCCATCACTATGAAACGCTACCTGCGGTTTTTCCTCATTTTCGTGATTAGCCTGGCGCTTCCCCTT
>NZ_JBUZTL010000044.1:0-17244 GCF_055408345.1 Pseudomonas sp. B424
TGATGACGAGCGAAAGAACACAACATCAACCGCCCCCTTGATCACAATTTTGCTAACTGGGTGGATGGGGCGCTCTTCCTTCTCGTAGTTGGCAGCACGTTCCCATGCGGAATCGCGATGGTTGGCATCCTGGTGCGTCAAAGGGCTGGATTGGCTCATCATCTATCCTTTGTGATTTATTTTGAGTGGCTTTGCCATAGCTCGACTCAGGGTTAATCATAGTGAATAATAATGAGCTGTCAATCGATCCGTCAGGTTGGGCTATACCCTAACCTGATGTCAGGCTGCCAAGACCCTCAGCGTCAGGTTAGAGTTGAAAGTACATTTTATTGACACTTGCTAACGAATATCATAGATTTCAGCCTGACACAATTGACGTGCTGAACGTCATTGACATCAAAAAGGAATGAATATGCCATCGATCAAATCGACACTTGTCGCCGGAGCCAAGCCTGAGGCTGGAACTCTATTGCAGGTGCAGGAAAAAATGGGGACTCGCCCAGGACAGTCGCTGGAATTTATGGTTTTTGAGGTCGAGTACGACCGAAAAAAATATTACTGCTGCTGGGCGGGTGGAGAGATAAAGGGTGGTGAACCGCATATGACTTTGGTTGGTCAGGCAGCTGTTGAGGCACTGTCCAATCTTCCGCTGGGCCGTAATGACTCGCTGATTTTCCAGGAGCTGAAGCTCGGATCTACACCACTTCGGAACAAGGTTAAAGCAACGCTTAAACGTGCACCGGCCAATTCAAAAATCTGTTTCATCGGCGATATGCAAGGTGAGTTGGATGGACACCTGGCCCAGGTATTCAACTTACAAAAAGGGTCTATCAGCGTCTCTCATTGAGAGTACCCGTATTGCAAGCAGGGTAAGAGGCAGCGAATGCTGCCTCTGATCATTAAGCATTAGCGAAGCCTACGGAGGCAGCTTGCAGGGACAACGTATCGGTTATGTCCGGGTCAGCAGCTACGACCAGAACCCGGAACGCCAACTAGAACAGACTCAGGTAGGCAAGCTGTTCACCGACAAGGCATCTGGTAAGGATACCCAGCGTCCGCAACTGGAGGCCATGCTCGGCTTTGTCCGCGAGGGTGACACCGTTGTGGTGCACAGTATGGATCGCTTGGCCCGCAACCTGGACGACCTGCGGCGTCTGGTGCAAAAGCTGACCAAGCGCGGCGTGCGTATCGAGTTTCTGAAGGAAGGCTTGGTGTTCACTGGTGACGACTCCCCCATGGCCAACCTGATGCTGTCGGTAATGGGGGCTTTCGCGGAGTTCGAGCGAGCCCTCATTCGCGAGCGACAGCGCGAGGGCATTGCCCTGGCCAAACAGCGTGGTGCTTACCGGGGCCGCAAGAAGGCCCTGTCCGATGAACAGGCCATCATAGTCAGGCAACGCGCCGCTGCCGGCGAAGCGAAGGCCCAGTTAGCCCGTGAGTTCGGTATAAGTAGGGAAACCCTCTACCAGTACCTTCGCAGGGATGACTGACACATGCCCCGTCGCTCGATCCTTTCGGCCACTGAGCGCGACACCCTGCTTGCCCTGCCGGATAGCCAAGACGACCTGATCCGCTATTACACCTTCAACGAGTCCGACCTGTCGCTGATCCGTCAGCGCCGGGGTGATGCCAATCGCCTTGGCTTTGCGGTGCAGCTCTGCCTGCTGCGCTACCCCGGTTACGCGCTGGCCAGCGACAGCGTGCTGCCCGATCCGGTCATTGAGTGGGTGGCCCGACAGGTTCAGGCGGCGCCTGAAAGCTGGCCGAAGTACGGCGAGCGCGATGTCACCCGCCGCGAACACGCCCAGGAGCTGCGCACCTACCTTGGATTGCTGCCGTTCGGGCTTTCGGACTTTCGCGCTCTGGTACGCGAGTTGACCAACCTGGCCCAGCAAACCGACAAAAGCTTGTTACTGGCCGGGCAGGCCCTGGAGAGTCTGCGTCAACAACGGCGGATCTTACCGACATTGACGGTGATCGATCGGGCCTGTTCTGAAGCCGTGGCACGAGCCAACCGCAGGGTTTACCGTGCCTTGATCGAGCCGCTGAGCCAGCAACATCGGAACAAGCTCGACGAACTGCTAACCCTCAAGGCCGGCAGCAATAGCACCTGGTTAACGTGGCTACGCCAGTCTCCACTAAAACCGAACTCGCGGCACATAATGGAGCACATCGAACGGCTGAAGATCTTCCAGCTGGTGGGTTTGCCCGAAGGGCTCGACCGGCTAATCCACCAGAACCGGTTGCTGAAGCTGGCCCGTGAAGGCGGGCAGATGACGCCTCAGGATCTGGGCAAGTTCGAGAGCGAACGGCGCTACGCGACCTTGGCGGCCGTGGTGCTGGAAAGCACCGCCACGGTGACCGATGAACTGGTAGATCTGCACGACCGGATTCTGATCAAGCTGTTCAGTAGCGCCAAGAACAAGCATCAGCAGCAGTTCCAGAAACAGGGCAAGGCGATCAACGACAAGGTGCGCCTGTACTCGAAAATAGGCCAGGCCTTGCTGGAGGCCAAAGCGTCGGGGGACGATCCGTTCGCCGCCATCGAGGCGGTCATCCCCTGGGACGAATTCGCCCAGAGCGTGACCGATGCCGAGCTGCTGGCCCGGCCCGAGGCGTTCGACCACCTGCACCTGGTCAGCGAGAACTTCAACACGTTGCGCCGCTACACCCCAGCCTTTCTGGAGGTGCTTGAGCTACGGGCTGCACCTGCAGCGCAACGCGTGCTGGATGCTATCCAGCAGCTGCGTGAGATGAACGCAGATAACCTGCGCAAGGTGCCATCGGATGCACCGACCGCCTTCATCAAGCCGCGATGGAAACCGCTGGTGATCACGCCGGAAGGCATTGACCGGCGTTTTTACGAAATCTGCGCCTTGTCTGAACTGAAAAACGCGCTGCGTTCCGGCGATATTTGGGTCAAGGGCTCTCGGCAGTTCCGTGACTTTGAAGATTACCTGCTACCACCCGCGAAGTTTGCCGTGCTCAAGAAGGAACAGGCGCTGCCATTGGCGATCAATCCCAACAGCGACCAGTACCTGGAGGAGCGCTTGCAGCTGCTGGAGCAGCAACTGGCGACCGTCGCCAAGCTGGCCAAGGACAACGAACTACCCGACGCCATCCTCACCGAGTCCGGGCTGAAGATTACGCCGCTGGATGCGGCGGTACCGGACACCGCTCAGGCGCTGATCGACAAGACCAGTCAGCTACTGCCACGTATCAAAATCACCGAGCTGCTGATGGACGTGGATGAATGGACGGGATTCACCCGTCACTTCACCCATCTGAAGGATGGTGCCCAGGCCAAGGATAGAACGCTGCTGTTGTCTGCAATCCTTGGCGATGCCATCAACATCGGACTGACCAAAATGGCCGATTCGAGTCCGGGAATGACCTACGCAAAGTTGTCCTGGCTGCAAGCCTGGTACATCCGCGACGAAACCTACGCGGCGGCACTGGCCGAACTGGTCAACAGCCAGTTCAGCCATTCCTTTGCGGCTAACTGGGGAGACGGCACCACCTCATCGTCCGATGGCCAGCGCTTTCGCGCAGGCGGTCGAGGCGAAAGCACCGGGCACGTCAACCCGAAGTACGGCAACGAACCGGGGCGGCTGTTCTATACCCACATTTCCGATCAGTACGCACCGTTTAGCACCCGCGTGGTGAATGTCGGTGTTCGGGATTCGACCTATGTACTCGATGGACTGCTGTATCACGAGTCGGATCTGCGGATCGAGGAGCACTACACCGACACTGCGGGCTTCACCGATCACGTCTTCGCCCTAATGCACCTGCTGGGCTTTCGTTTTGCCCCGCGCATCCGCGACCTAGGCGAGACCAAGCTGTACGTGCCCCAGAGTGTCCAGAACTACCCGACACTGCGGCCAATGATTGGAGGTACGTTGAACATCAAGCACGTGCGGGCTCACTGGGACGAGATTCTGCGCCTGGCCGCGTCGATAAAACAGGGCACTGTCACTGCCTCGTTGATGCTGCGCAAGCTGGGCAGCTATCCGCGTCAGAACGGTTTGGCCGTGGCCCTGCGGGAGTTGGGCCGGATCGAGCGCACGCTGTTTATCCTGGACTGGCTGCAAAGCGTCGAGCTGCGCCGCCGTGTGCATGCTGGGCTGAACAAGGGCGAGGCGCGCAACGCGCTGGCCAGGGCAGTGTTCTTTAACCGCCTCGGTGAAATCAGGGATCGGAGCTTTGAACAGCAGCGCTACCGGGCCAGCGGCCTCAACCTGGTGACCGCCGCCATTGTGCTGTGGAACACGGTCTACCTAGAACGGGCCACCCTGGGGTTGGCTGACGCCGGAAAACCGGTGAATACCGACCTGTATCAGTATCTATCGCCGTTGGGATGGGAGCACATCAACCTGACTGGCGATTACGTCTGGCGGCAGAGCCGCAAGCTGGAAGACGGGAAATTCAGGCCGTTACGACAGGTCGGAAAACCTTAGCGTACGATTTTTTCCGAATTCTGTAGGCTCCCCCAACAGGTTCATATCCGGTAATTGCATGCCAAGCACTCATGATGGGTTTGGAGTACAGCGCACGCAATCGTAGCAGGCTTTACCGGTACTGCCCGGTGGCGAGGGGCTCCAGGCCCCCGCAAGGGTTTATCGCTGCATGCCCCAGCGCTTCACGGTGACGCGCTCCAGGATGTCGAACACCAGGTTCTCTACGAGCAGGCCGATAAGGATCACCACCGCCAGCCCCGCGAAGACCTTGTCGGTGTACAGCTCGTTGCGGTTCTGGAAGATGTACCAGCCCAGGCCACCCTTGCCGCTGGTCGCGCCGAACACCAGTTCGGCGGCGATCAGCGTACGCCAGGCAAAGGCCCAGCCAATCTTCAGCCCGGCGAGGATCGACGGCAACGCCGCCGGAATCAGGATAAACAGCACAAAGCGCATGCCCTTGAGGCCGTAGTTGCGACCGGCCATGCGCAGGGTTTCCGACACGCCCATGAATCCCGAGTAAGTGTTGAGTGCCAAGGCCCACAGCACCGAGTGCACCAACACAAAAATCAGGCTGTTCTGCCCCAGGCCAAACCACAGCAACGCCAATGGCAGCAGAGCAATCGCCGGCAGCGGGTTGAACATCGAGGTCAGGGTGCTCAGCAGGTCACGGCCCATCTGGGTCGAAACCGCCAACGTGGTCAGGGCGAATGCCAGGACAATCCCGATCAGGTAGCCCTTGAGCAGCACCACCAGCGAGATACTGACCTTACCCAACAGCTCGCCACTGGCAATGCCGTCGTAGAAGGCGTGGAAGGTCTGCAGGAAACTGGGCAGCAGCAGGTCGTTGTTCTGATAGCGCGCCGCTGCTTCCCAGAGGAGCGCCAGCACGATCAGGATCAAGCCTTTGCGCAACCAGCCTTGTTGCCACAGGCGCTGACGCAGGGGTAAGGCACGCTCCACGGGCACGCCGGGCAGCGGTTGCAGGGTGATTTCATATTCCTGGCGCATGGGCACAGTCCTTCAATAAGCGATGCGGATATCGGCGAAATCCAACTCGGTTTCTGCCTCGGGCGTTTCATCGAACAACAGGCGATGAATACGCCGCGCCGACGCCTGGAACTCCACACCGCCAAGGCTGTGCAGGTCATATTGATGGCTGTGGATTTCGGCGCGCACACGCCCTGGATGGGGCGACAGCAGCAGGATGCGGTTACCCACCACCAAGGCCTCTTCGATGGAGTGGGTGACGAACAGCAAGGTAAAACGCACCTCCTCCCACAGCAGCAGCAACTCCTCTTGCATCTTGCGCCGGGTCAGGGCGTCGAGTGCGGCGAACGGTTCGTCCATCAGCAGGATTTTCGGCTGCATGGCCAATGCCCGGGCAATCGCAACGCGAGCCTTCATGCCACCGGACAGGGTGTGGGGATAGGCGTCGGCAAAGGCGCTCAAGCCGACCTTGTCGAGGTAATACAACGCCCGTTCTTCGGCCTCGCGACGCTTGAGGGTCTTGGACGCCAGCAGCGGGAACATCACGTTCTGCTTGACGGTTTTCCACGGCGGCAACTGGTCGAACTCCTGGAACACCACGATGCGATCCGGGCCCGGCTGCTCGACCTTCTGCCCTACCAGGCGAATTTCGCCTTCGCAGGGTTTGATAAAACCGGCTACCGCCTTGAGCAGCGTGGACTTGCCGCAGCCCGAAGGCCCCAGCAGTACAAAACGGTCGGCCGGATCGATCTCGAAACTGACCTGGTGGGTGGCCCGCACTACCCGTTCGGGCGTGCGGTATTCAAGGCTGACGTGATCCACCGAGAGCAGCGCCTCAGTGGTGTTCAGGTTGCTGGCCGTGTGGCCTTGCAAGGGTGCGTTCATCTCAGCTCCCTTGCAGCGGCTTGGCATCCTGGAAGAAGTAATCCTTCCACGACTCGGGTTTGTTCTTGATCGCGCCCACGCGGTAGAGGAACTCGGCCAGCGGGTAGGTGTTTTTCGGGGTGACGCTGAATTCGAATTGCGGGTTGTCGATAATTTTCAGCAGCGCGGCACGGTCGATCTTGGCCTTGGTCACGCGGATGTAGGTGTCGGCAGCGGCGCCCTTGTCGTTCTGCGCAAACTGCGCGGCCTCGGTCAGTGCGTCGATAAAGGCCTTGTAGGTTTTCGGGTTGTCGTTGCGAAACTTCTCGGTGGCGAACAGCACGGTCGGTGAGTTCGGCCCCAACAGGTCATAGGTGTTGAGCACCACATGCACGTTCGGGTTGGCCAGGGCCTGGTCCTGGAACGGCGGGTTGGAGAAGTGCCCGGTCAGCTCCGTACCGCCGGCGATCAGCGCAGCCGTGGCGTCCGGGTGCGGCACGGCGATGGTGTATTTATCCAGGCGATTGAATTCCTTGTCGCCCCATTGCTTGGCCGCCGCGTATTGCAGGAACCGCGACTGCACGGAAACCCCCACGGCCGGTACCGCGATGCGATCTTTTTCGGTGAAGTCGGCGATGGTCTTGACCTTGGGGTTGTTGCTGACCAGGTAGTAAGGGAAGTTGCCCAGGGAAGCCACGGCCTTGACGTTCTGCTTGCCATGGGTGCGGTCCCAGATGGTCAGCAGCGGGCCGACACCGGCGCCGGCAATGTCGATGGAGCCAGACAGCAGCGCGTCATTGACCGCCGCGCCACCGGACAATTGGGTCCAGTCGACCTTGATGTCGATACCTTGCTGCTTGCCGTATTTTTCGATCAGGTTCTGGTCGCGCACCACATTGAGCAGCAAGTAAACGATGCCGAACTGCTCGGCAATGCGAATCTCGCCTTCGGCCTGGGCGACGGCGGGAGCAACCAAACTGCCGGCCAACAGGCTGACGCCAAGGCCAACGGTCGCGGCCAATCGTGCAAAGGGGGTTTTCCTGGACATGGTCATGCTCCGAATCAGAAGGGGGCGTCGCCCTGGATGGTGGTGCGAAACAGTTTGCGACGCAGGTGGCTGGGGCAACCGGCGGCCAGGTGGATCAGCGAGCGGTTGTCCCAGAACACCAGGTCGTGGGGCTGCCAGCTGTGGCGGTAGATGTTGTGCGGGTGGATGCTGTGGGCAAAGAGTTGGGCCAGCAGGTCGCGGCTTTCGTCTTCGGGCAGGCCGACGATACGGGTGGTGAAGCCTTCGCTGACGAACAGCGCCTGGCGCCCGTTTTCCGGGTGAGTACGCACTACCGGGTGCACCACTTCGGCGACCTGGGCCAGTTGTTCGGGGGTCAGGGTCGGGCGCCAGTTGCCTTCGAATTTGGTTTCGCTGTAGCGCGCGGTGTACGAATGCGCTGCGCTGCGACCTTCCACGGCCTTGCGCAGATGCTCGGGCAACTGGTCCCAGGCTTTGTGCATGTCGGCAAACAGCGTGTCGCCGCCTTCGGACGGCAGTTCCTGAGCGTGGAGCATCGAGCCCAGGCTCGGCAGTTCCTTGTATGACAGGTCCGAGTGCCAGAATTTGCCCGCGTCGCCCAGGCCGATGGACTGGCCGTTTTCGATGATGTTGGAAACGATGAGGATTTCCGGGTGGTTGGCCAGCAGGAACTGTTTGAGCACATGGATCTGCAACACGCCGAAGCGGCGGCTAAAGGCGATCTGTTGCTCGGGGGTGATGCGCTGGTCGCGGAACACCACCACATGGTGGTCCAGGTGCGCGCGGTGGATGCGGGCGAAGTCCTGGTCGTTGACCGGGCGCGACAGATCCAGGCCAATGATCTCGGCGCCTACGCTGCCGGGGAATGGGAGGATGTCGAAGGTTTGGGCGGTGGATAAGGCGGCTGTGGCGGTGGACATGTGATCACTCCCTGGCAGTCAGGAGAGTGACTTTATAGATATAAGAATTGAAATTTAAATACCGTTAGAGAATAACGATATGGCCTTTTTGCGGTAGGGCCTGGGGGATGGGGTGGGGTTGAGGGCCCCATCGCAGGCAATCGAGATCAACGCTCCTGCAGCGACTCGGCCCGGGCCTTGATGATGGGCTTGAGCAGGTAGCTGAGGATGGTCTTCTTGCCAGTGATGATGTCCACCGAGGCGACCATGCCGGGGATGATGATCAGTGGCTTCTCATCGGTGCCCAGGTGGCTGCGGTCGGTGCGCAAGGTGATCATGTAGTAGGTGGTTTTCTTGTCTTCATCGGTGATGGTGTCGGCACCGATGCGCTCCAGCTTGGCCTTGAGGCCGCCGTAGATGGTGTAGTCGTAGGCGGTGAACTTGACCACGGCTTCTTGCCCCGGGTGCAGGAAGGCGATGTCTTGCGGGCGGATCTTGGCTTCTACCAGCAAGGTGTCATCCAGCGGCACGATTTCAACCATGTCGCTGCCCGGCTGGATCACGCCGCCAATGGTATTGACCAACAGTTGCTTGACGATCCCGCGCACCGGCGAGGTGACCAGGGTCCGGCTCACACGGTCTTCGAGAGCTTTGCCGGTGGCCTGGGCCTTGTTCAGGTCAGTACGTGCCTCGTTGAGCTCGGTCAGCGCTTCACTGCGGTATTTACCACGCGTTTCGTCGATCTTGCGTTGTACTTCCTTGATCGCCGAGTCGGCACGGGGGATGGCCAGGGTGGTAGCGTCCAGTTGCCCACGGGTTTCCATTTCTGCGCGCTTGAGGCGCAGCACTTCCACCGGCGACACCGCACCCTGGGCGACCAGGGGTTCGGACATGTTGATTTCCTGGCGCTGCAACGACAGTTGGTTACGGTACTGGCCTTGCTTGGAGGTGTATTCGCGCATCTCCTGCTGGCGCTGGGTCAGTTGTTCCTGCAAACCACCGATTTCATCCTTGAACTGCTGGCGCCGGCTTTCATACAGCGACTGCTCGTTGATGGCCTGGGTGGGCGCAGCGGCACGCACGTCTTCAGGAATGTTCAGCGGCCGGTCTTCGACCTGGGCGTTCAAGCGCTCGATGCGCAGTAACAGCGACAGGCGCTGGGCCTCGGTTTCACCAGCGTTGGAGACAAAGCGCGTGTCATCCAGGCGGATCAGTGGCGCGCCAGCCTCGACGATCTGCCCTTCCTTGACGTACAGCTCGGCGACGATGCCGCCCTCAAGGTTCTGGATCTTCTGCAACTTGGAGGATGGAATAGCCTTGCCATCACCGCGCGTCACTTCGTCGACCTTGGCAAAACCGGCCCACAGCAGCATGCACAGGAAAAACCCGATGATCCCCCAGATGGTCAACCGCACCACACGCGGGGCATCTTCGATCAGGGCCTTCTTGACCTCTGGCAGTGGCTGGCCATCCAGCGAATCGGAACCAATGAAATAGCGACGGACCGCGTCCTTGAATTTACGCAACACTGATCTGCCCCTTCTTCAACGCTTCCATCACTACGGCTTTCGGGCCATCGGCAAGGATTTGCCCACGGTCGATGACCAACAAACGGTCCACTAGGGACAACAGCGACGCACGGTGCGTCACCAGCACCACGGTCTTGTTTTCCACAACGGCTTGCAGGCGCTGTTTCAAGCGTTCTTCACCGGTGTTGTCCATGGCGCTGGTTGGTTCGTCCAGCAGCAGGATAGGCGGGTTGAGCAACAGGGCGCGGGCCAGGGCGACATTTTGTCGCTGGCCGCCAGAGAGGTTCTGGCCGCGCTCGCCCACTTGCAGCTCGTAGCCTTGTGGATGCAAGCGGGCAAATTCGTGGACGCCCGCCAGCTCAGCGGCTTGCAGTACCACTTCGTCTTCAACGTAACGGGCGCCGGAGACCAGGTTGTCGCGCAGGGTGCCGGCCAGCAGTTGGATGTCCTGGGGCACATAGCCGACGTTGTGGCGCAGTTCGCTGACGTCGATCTGGCGAATGTCCACGCCGTCCACCAGCAAGGCGCCGGAGTCGGGTTGGTAGAGGCCCACGATCAGTTTGGCCAGGGAGCTTTTACCCGAGCCGCTGCGCCCGATGATGCCGATCTTCTCGCCGGGCTTGATCACCAGGTTGATGTTCTTGAGTGCCATGTTCTGCTGGTTGGGGTACGTGAAATTCAGGCCCCGGCACTCGATGGCGCCCTGCAGGGTACGGCGGCTCAAAGGGCGTTCTTCGAAGTTGCGCTCTTGGGGCAGCTCCATCATCTGGTCGGTGGAGACCATGGTGACCTTGGCTTGCTGGTAGCGGGTCATCAGGCCCGACAGCGACGCCAGCGGGCTGAGGGCGCGGCCACTGAGCATGTAGCAGGCAATCAGGCCACCCATGCTGAGATTGCCGTCGATGATCTGGTAGACCCCGAAGACAATCATGATCACACCCGCCAATTGCTGGATCAGCAGGGTGATGTTCATCGACAGCCCAGAGAGCATTTTCACCCGCAATTCAAGGCGGCTGAGGGTGCCAATGGTTTGCTCCCACTGGTATTGGCGCTCGCTTTCAGCGTTGTTGACCTTGACCGCATCCAGCCCGGCCAGGGTTTCGATCAGGCTCGACTGGCGCTCGGAGGCCAGGGCCATGGTGCGCTCCATGGTGGCGACCAGCGGCTTTTGCAGCAGGTAGCCGATGCCCAGGGCAATCGGGAAGGCCAGCATGGGGATCCATACCAGATGCCCGCCGAGGATCGCGATAACCATGAATATCAGCAGGGTAAACGGCAAGTCGATCAGGCTGGTGAGCGTCAGGGAGGCGAGGAAATCACGCAGGCTCTGAAACTCGTGGATGTTCTGGGCGAAGCTGCCGACCCGTGCCGGACGGTACTTCATCGACATGCCGACGATCCGCTCGAACAACGTGGCCGAGATGATCAGGTCGGTTTTCTTGCCGGCCAGGTCCAGGCACAGGCTGCGCAGGCTTTTGAGGACCAGGTCGAAGACGTAGGCGATGAAAATACCGGTCGCCAGCACCCACAGGGTGGCGGTGGCCTGGTTGGGCACGACGCGGTCGTAGACGTTCATCACGAACAGCGGCGCTGCCATGGCAATCAGGTTGATCAGGAAACTGGCGGCGATGGCATCGGCGTAGAGCCAGCGCGAACGCTTGAGGGTGTCACGAAACCAGGAGCGGGCCCGGGGGATCAGGGTGCCGTGGCTGACATCGAATTTGTGTTGGGGCTGGGCAAAGAACACTTTACCGGTGTAGTCATCGGCCAACGCCTGGCGCTTGACGATGGTTTCACCGCCGTCGCTTTCGCTGAGCAGCACCTGCGCCTCGTCCTCACCCTGCCAGCCGAGCAGCACGGCACTACGGCCATCCTTGAGCAACAGCAGCGCCGGCATGGCAATCGGGGGGATCGAATCGAGCTTGCGTTGCAGCAGCCGCCCTTGCAAACCGGCGCGGGCCGCAGCCCGGGCCAGCAAGTCGGCGGTCAGTTGCTGTGCCGGCAATGGCAGACCGGTGGTCAGCATCGCCGCGCTGGCGGGCTTCTGGTGCAGGGCGCAGAGAGCCAACAACCCGTCGAGTAACGGGTCGTCGTGCAATGTGCGTGGATCATGACTGAGATGGACTCGACTGACTTCTGATTCCACGCGGGCTCTCTCAACTAACAGATGGGACTATAAGGAATAGCTCAATTCATCCCAGGCAGTTGGACTTTCGGCTTCACGTCGTTCTGGACGACGGAGGCCATCGGTGCGACCACTCCTTGGCTCTTGAGCAACTCGCCCATGGTCGCCTTGATTCGGTACTGAGTAAATAACTGAACGTTTTTTATCTCTTCCAAACGGCGCGAAGCGGTGAACAGCTCGTTTTCACTGTCGAGCAAGTCAAGCAGAGTTCGTTCGCCCAGGCTGAATTGTTTCTGGTAGGCGCCGCGCACCTTGCTGCTGTGGTCGACGTATTGCTGGGCAATCGGCACCTGGGCATTGGCGTTGTTCATGGCGTTCCAGGCCAGGCCCAGTTCTTCGTTCAACTGGCGCAAGGCGTTGTTGCGGATATCCAGGGCCTGGTTGGACTGGTAGGACTTGGACTCCAGCTCAGCCTTGTTGCTGCCACCGGCGTACAGGTTGAAGCGCATGCGCAGCATGGCTTCCCAGCCGTTGTTGTGGCTGGCGTCGCCGTCGATGTTGTTGTCGGCGTTACGGCCCAACTCGGCGTCGAAACGTGGGTAGAAGGAAGACTTGGCGGCTTCGTATTGTTTTTCGGCAGCGGCGATATCGGATTCGGCCGAACGCAGGATCGGGCTGTTATCGAGCATCTGGCGACGCGCTTCATTCAGGTCTGCAGGCAGCAGCGCCATGAAGCTGGGCGGACGCTCCAACTGATCGGCTTCTTGGCCGACGGCACTGAGGTAGTTGGTCTGGGCGTCGGCCAGGTTGGTCTGCTCGGTGATCACGTTGTTACGGGCTTGGGCCAAACGGGCTTCAGCCTGGTCCAGGTCAGCCCCGCTGCCGACACCGCGCTGGGTGCGCAGTTTGATCTGGTCGTAGATGCGCTCGTGGTTACGCAGGTTGTCTTCGGCCAGACGCACGAACTCACGACGGGTCAGGACGTCCAGGTAAACCTGGGCTACCGTCAATGCAGTGCGCTCGGAAGTGCCAAGCAACGAAAAAGCGCGGGAGTTAACGGTGGCTTGTTGACGCCCTACTTCACTGGAGGTGGCAAAACCGTCAAAAACCATTTGCTGCAGGCGCAGGCTCGATTCGCCGCGATTGAGGGTGTCCCAATGGCCGCCACGGGCGCGAGTGGATGAACTGTCGGTGCCTTCACGGCCATAACCCGCGTTCAAGTCGACACGGGGCAGGTAACCACCCTTGGCCGCACGCAACTGATAGTCAGCCGCGATACGAGCGTTGACACCTGCCTGAATCTCAGGGTGCACATCCAGCGCTTGCTGCATGGCCTGGGGCAGGGTTTGGGCTTGTACGAAACTGGCGGCGAGAACGAACGGTATTGCCTTAAGCAGGTGCAAACGCATTTTAAGAATCCCCAGGACTTCTTGTCTCAAGTCACAGCAACTTGGTTGTGCTGCGTTAGAAAATGGCTACCGTAATGACCGTACGTCGGAAAGTTCAAAAGCGGAACTGGTTCACACATGTAGGACGGTTCGCCGCATGAATATCAATGTGACATTAGCGAGGCGATTGTTTAGGATGGCGCCAAGAAGGTCAATAGTTTGGCATAAAGTAAATCGCCAAAAAATATAGCCAATTATTTGACGTCATCCGATTTATAAACTACGCACCTCCCAGGCTGATGAATCCCATCGGATCTCAGCCTTAGGAACACCCACAGAATGGATCGCCGGAGAAATCTTCAATGAGCAGTGTTGTTGCAATCGTCAAAAGCATTGTTGGCCAAGTTTTCGTCATTTCTCCGGAAGGCGCCCGTCGGGTGCTGGTTGAAGGTGATCGCCTGTTTGCCGGCGATCAGATAGACACCGGCATGTCGGGCTCCGTGAGCCTGGAGCTGGCCGATGGCCGTACGCTGGACCTGGGGCGTGATACCCAGTGGAGCGCCAACGCGCCCGACTCCAGCACTGACCTGGCCCAAGCCACTGCACAGGCCGCACCTTCGGTTGCCGAACTGCAGCAGGCCATTGCCGCCGGCGCTGACCCGACCACCGACCTGGAAGCCACCGCCGCAGGCGCGACAGCTTCCGGCACGGGCGCTGCCGGTGGCGGCCACAGCTTTGTGATGCTTGATGAGACCGCAGGCTCGGTCGATCCGACCATTGGGTTTCCGACTGCTGGCCTGGGTTTCGCAACCAATGCGCTGACCAACGAACTCGGCGGGCAGCCGATTGACCCACTCACGGCCGCACCTTTGCCGTCGACCCTGACCCTGGGCGCCACACCGACCATCACCGAAGCCGGCGGCGTGCTGACCTACACCGCCACAGTGACCCAGCCGTCCACCAGCAACCTGACGATCACCCTGTCCAACGGCGCGGTGATCACCATCCCGGCCGGCCAAGTGACCGGCTCCGTCAATGTGCCTTTGGCGCCCAACGACAGCCCGTACATCGATCCAGGCCAGATCAGCGTCACCGTCACCGGCACCACCGGCGGTAACAACCTGATCTTGACCGTCGACCCGACACCGGCAGTCACCCAGATCACCGACACCATCGACACCACCACTGTGACCCTGACAGCAGGCGAAACAGTGACCGAAGGCGGCCAGATCACTTACACCGCGACCCTGACCAACCCGGCACAGACCCCTGTCACCATCACCTTGAGCAACGGCTCGGTGATCACCATTGAGGCAGGCAAGTCCACCGGTACGGTGGTGGTCGATACGCCGGCCAACGACGTCTACAACAATGGCAGCACGGTCAGCACCACCATTACCGGGGCAACCGGTGGCAACTTCGAAAAGCTGGAGCCAGACACCACCCCAGCTGTCACCACGATCACCGACTCGGTCGATGACACTGGCCTGACCCTCACCGCCACCAATACCGTGACCGAAGGCGGCCAGATCACCTACACCGCGACCCTGACCAACCCGGCGCAAACCCCGGTTACCGTGACGTTGTCCAACGGTTCGGTGATCACCATCAAGGCCGGCGAATCCGTCGGCACCGTGGTGGTCGATACCCCGGCGAACGACGTCTACGTCAACGGCAGCACCGTCACTACGACTATCACCGGGACCACCGGTGGCAACTTTGAAAACCTGGTGCCCAACACGACGCCAGCCGTCACGACCATCACCGATTCGGTCGACACCACCACCGTGACACTGACAGCGCCAGGCGATGTCAACGAAGGCGGCCAGATCACCTACACCGCCACGCTTTCCAATAAAGCAGACACCGACGTTACGCTGAAGCTGGATAACGGTTCGACCATCATCATCAAGGCGGGTGAAACCGTTGGCTCCGTCACCGTCGATGCTCCGGGCGATGATGTGTTTGTCGACAAAAGCACGCAAACCGTGAAGATCGTCGAGACTGATGGCGGCAACTTCGAAAAACTGGAAGTGGCCGGTGACGGCGCTACCACCACCGTGAACGACACCATCGACAAGGTTGATGTGGTGCTGACGGCGACCACCACCGTGGGTGAAGGCGGCCAGATCGTTTACACCGCATCGCTGGTGGACAAGGCGGGTAACCCGGTCACCAACACCACCAATCCGTTGACCGTGACCCTGGACAATGGCCAGACCATTACCATTGGCGTCGGCCAATCCGCGGGTACTGCCAGCACTGTTGCGCCTAATGACGTGTATGAGGGCAACCAGACCGTCACCACCGCGATCACCAATGTGACCGGCGGCGCGCACTTCGAGAACCTGGTACCTGGCACCACGCCAGTCAACACCACCGTGACCGACACACCCGGCACCACCGACACCACCACCGTCACCCTGACCGCACCGGGCGAGGCCGACGAGGGTGGCAACATCACCTACACCGCGACCCTGAGCAACAAGGCCGGCAGCGACCTGACCCTTACCTTGAGCAATGGTGACGTCATCACTATCGCCAAGGGCGAGACCACAGGCCAAGTGACCTCCAAGGCACCGACCGACGACGTATTCAAAGATGCGGGTCCGATCAACGTCACGATCAATCCGGACTTTGTGGGTGGTGGTTTCGAGAAGCTTGATATCGCTCCGGGTGGGGCGACGACACAGATCAACGACACCATCGACAAGGTCGATGTGGTGCTGACTGCGACTAAAACTGTCGGCGAAGGCGGCGAGATCGTTTACACCGCCACCCTGGTCGACAAGGACGGCAAGCCAGTCACCAATACCACTGGTCCGCTGACCATCACCCTCGATAACAAACAGGTCATCACCATCGGTGTGAACGAGTCGAGCGGTACTGTTTCGGCTGTGGCTCCAGATGATGTGTACAAAGGCGACCAAACTGTTACGACCGGCATCGAAAAAGTCACCGGTGGCGAGCACTTCGAGAACTTGGTCCCTGGTACTGACAAAGTCACGACCGTCGTAACCGACACACCGGGCACCGATAACACCACTACCGTCACCTTGACCGCGCCAGACGCCGTCAACGAAGGCGGGAAAATCACTTACACCGCTACGCTTTCTAATAAAGCGGATACCGACGTCACCCTGACGCTCGACAACAAACAAACCATCACCATCAAGGCCGGCGAAACCGTTGGTACCGTGATTGTTGATGCCCCTGGCGATGACGTGTTCATCGACAAGAGCACCCAGACGGTCAAGATCACCGGTACTGAAGGCGGTAACTTCGAGAAGCTCGTAGTCGCAGGCGACGGCGCAACGACGCAGATCAACGACACCATCGACAAGGTTGATGTGGTGCTGACTGCCACCAAAACTGTCGGCGAAGGCGGCGAGATCGTTTACACCGCGACTTTGGTTGATAAAGACGGCAAGCCAGTTACCAACACCACTGGTCCGCTGACCATCACCCTCGATAACAAACAGGTCATCACCATCGGTGTGAACGAGTCGAGCGGTACTGTTTCGGCTGTAGCGCCGGACGACGTGTACAAAGGCGACCAGACTGTTACGACCGGCATCGAAAAAGTCACCGGTGGCGAGCACTTCGAGAACCTGGTTCCAGGTACCGATAAAGTCACCACCGTCGTAACTGACACACCGGGCACCGACAACACCACCACCGTCACCTTGACCGCGCCAGACGCCGTCAACGAAGGCGGGAAAATCACTTACACCGCCACCTTGAGCAACAAGGCTGACACTGACGTCACCCTGACACTCGACAACAAGCAAACCATCACCATCAAGGCCGGTGAAACCGTCGGTACCGTGATTGTTGATGCTCCAGGCGATGACGTGTTCATCGACAAGAGCACCCAGACCGTCCAGATCACCGGCACCGCGGGTGGCAACTTCGAGAAGCTCGTAGTCGCTGGCGACGGCGCAACGACGCAGATCAACGACACC
>NZ_JBUZTL010000045.1:0-14207 GCF_055408345.1 Pseudomonas sp. B424
GCTGCTGCTGTAGCGGCTGGCGCGAATATCGGGCGATCTGTCTCTTGGGTATACGCGGTTTCATCTCCCGCAGGGCTGCTGCAGCAGCGGCTGGCGCGAATATCGGGCGATCTGTCTCTTGGGTATACGCGGTTTCATCTCCCGCAGGGCTGCTGCAGCAGCGGCTGGCGCGAATATCGGGCGATCTGTCTCTTGGGTATACGCGGTTTCATCTCCCGCAGGGCTGCTGCAGCAGCGGCTGGCGCGAATATCAGGGGATCTATCTCTTGGGTTTGCGCGGTTTCATCTCCCGCAGTGTCGGTTTCTGAAATAGATGCGACATCTGACTGGCGAAGGCCCCAATCGGCGCTCCAGATTTTCAAAATACCTCCGACTGCTGATGGAAATTAATGCGACTGCCCTAGGTTCTGTCGGTAATAACTGCGACAGCCTGTGGAACTTTCCTATAACGCCAGAAACACCGTAAGGCCGGGGCTATCCTCGGCCTTTTTGTTGACGTACTATGTCAGGATTGGTGGTAATTCAGCATTTAGAGTGATTCATGCCCAAGGCAATCGTTATCGAAGATGAACAGCTTGAACATGCCGTCAAGGTCGCTAGGGTTAGCAGCCCTGAGAATGGGGGTCGTGATGCGGCCTTGTTGCTGACCTGCTTTGGTACGGGAATGACCGTGACGGAGATTTGTCGCTTGCGTGTGAGCGACTACCTGACTGAATCGGGCGCTGTGCTGATTGACTCCCAGGTGCGCGCAGAGATTGCCTACAACCATCGCTCAAGGCCGTTGTGCTGGACCAGTAAGAAGCTGACCAATGCCATAGATGCACATCTTGCAGAAAGGCTTGTGCGCGGTCACGGCGTTTCAACAAGGGTTATGGCCTACCGTGGCCTTGATCCCGACTCGCCCTTGTTCGTTTCCGGTCGAACAGGCGAAGGTTTGAAAATTAGTGCGCAGCGTCGGGACGGGAAGACCTATTACAGCGCGAACCAGCTCAGCCGGTTGTACACGCGCCTGTTTGGCCTTGCCGGGATCGAGGGAGCCAGTGCGCAGTCAGGGCGGCGAACGCTCGCGGTCAAGCTCAAGCGCCGTGGCATTGATTTGCGACACATCAGCGAGATACTAGGCATTGAGAGCCTGGAAGCGGTGAAAAAGCTCTGTGCGGGCGATCCAGCCCGCTTGGGCGACATAGTTCGGAGAATCATTTAATGGAAGTACAGCGCATGACGCCGGAAGAGTTCCAAGCAGAGTATCGGCGCCGGGGTTGGACTGGCCGCGCTTTGGCGGCTCGCTGGGGAAAGTCAGAAACGTGGATCAGCAAGATTGCCAAAGATCCTGAGCGGGGCATGCTCTGGGATGATGCGGTGCGAGGTCTACCGGTTCAAAATGTTTGAACTATAGTTAAATCTTTTCTTGTGATTGTTTGAACTATAGTTCATACTTTCCTCATTGAAGCGAGTCAATGAGGATCGAACAGATGGAAAGCCTACGTGACCGCTACAACGTGTATGTGCAGTGCGCGACCGATCTTGGCTGGCCGGTGAAGTCCTTCGATGAATGGCTGAATTCGTGATGAACCACTACCAGCAACTTATTGCTGACGAAATCCTCTCGGTGCAGGGCCAGAAAGAATACTGCCTGACCGTGCTGGGTGCCGGTGGTCTTGAAAGCTGGCAGTCGAAGGAATACAGCGCACTGGTCGAGCAGTATGACCAAAAGCTGATCGAGCTGAACAACCGCCTGCCACTCGCGGGCTAAAGGAAAACACCATGACGAAAGCGAAGCACGCCAAGCCAGCGGCAGAACGCCCGATTGAATGGCCACGCGCTGACCCGGTTGCGCTGGCCACCTTCGACCCTGCTACGAAGACCTGCGTTATGAACTGTGGGCCTCACGGGCTGGACCCGCGAAGCCGCGAGGAGCGAAAGTTTCTGTGCACCGACTGCGAGCCGTACCGCCCGAGTGTGCATGAACAACTGCGCGAGTCGCTGGCCCGCGAAGCCGCCCTGCGTGCCGAGCTTGAAGAATTGCGCGCCGTTACCCCTAAAGCCTGACCCACTCCATCAATACTCAAGGACGCTCGACCATGACTGATAAGGCTGAATCACCATTCCAACGCCATCGCGCCATTCTGCTCCAGCATGACTACTCGGCGGCGCAGACCCTTCAATCGTTCGTTCTGTCCTGCTGGAACGGTAACACCTGGCAGTTTCGTGGCGACCGCCTGACCAACCTCGACCAGGAACATCGTCGGGCCTTCCTGGAGCTGGCTCAGTCGTATGCGATCCGTGGCGAAGGTGACCCGGTGTTTATGGAAGTCTGCCGCGAAATGATCGAGCAGCGCCGGCGCTGGGCGGCTGAGAACAAGGCCAAGATGGACGAACTGGCGGCGTCGTCGCCCGATGATCATCCCGATGGCAAGGCAGAGTATTGGCGTGAAATGGACGAGCTGGGCAAGCAGCACATGCGCAACCAAGAGCACTATTTAATTGACCGCGATTGATCCGGGAAAACGCTCAGATGCACCCTCAAGCCCGCCCCGCGCGGGCCGAGGACGTAGAGAAATTCGGTTTTCGCAGCTAATAACGGGATGCCCACGCTATGAACACATTGGAACAAACCATCGTCAATCAGGCGAAAAGTAGGCTTGCGGCAGTGTCCGCGTATTGGGGCCAAGGTGGAGTCTCAGAAGAAGAAGTCCACAGCTATACAACCGATACGGCGCAACTCTTGGCGCTGCTGGAAATTTCGCATATCTCCGGCAGCGGTATGAGCGCCGAAGGGATCGCGGCACTAGAGGGCGTCGAAGCTGAATACGCCTCGATGGTGCGGGCCAACAGCGACCACGGCAACCATGCATCGGTCGCGGCCATCGACTTTGCGCTCAAAACCGAAGACGGGCTGGGATTTCTTCGCTGCTGGAACGAAGGAAACTTTGAAGCAATCCGCGACGAGTGGCCCGAGGCTCCGGAAGAAGTTTTCATTGGGGCTGACCAATTTCACAAGCCGTCAGCAGTTAGTCCAGTCCTGTAGGAAAACTCGCCATGTCGACGCTTGAACCGGGCAAGCTGCCCGCGCTGACCGATGCCCAGGTGCAGGCCGGTGCCCGCCCTGATGAAAGCTGGGAACAAGCGCGGCGACGGTTGGAGGCCGCGAATTATGCCTGTCCACCTGAGCCGGAAAAAATGGACCATGACGCCGATCTGCTGCTAAGCGGCTGGATCAGCGAGCGCGGCCTGGAAGGCGAGCTGATTCATTGGGAGCCCGGCGAGTTGGGCAAGGGGCATCCCGGCGTTGAAGTCACGACCCCGTACGAACCTGAGTAGAAAGGAACCGCTCAGATGCACCCTCAAGCCCGCCCGTGCGGGCCGAGGACGTAGAGAAATTCGATTTTCGCAGCTACTAACGGGATGCCCACGCTATGAACACATTGGAACAAACCATCGTCAATCAGGCGAAAAGTAGGCTTGCGGCAGTGTCCGCGTATTGGGGCCAAGGTGGAGTCTCAGAAGAAGAAGTCCACAGCTATACAACCGATACGGCGCAACTCTTGGCGCTGCTGGAAATTTCGCATATCTCTGGCAGCGGTATGAGCGCCGAAGGGATCACGGCACTAGAGGGCGTCGAAGCTGAATACGCCGCGATGGTGCGGGCAAACAGCGACCACGGCAACCATGCATCGGTCGCGGCCATCGACTTTGCGCTCAGAACCGAAGACGGGCTGGGATTTCTTCGCTGCTGGAACGAAGGAAACTTTGAAGCAATCCGCAACGAGTGGCCCGAGGCTCCGGAAGAAGTTTTCATCGGGGCTGACCAATTTCACAAGCCGTCAGCAGTTAGTCCAGTCCTATAGGAAAACGCTCAGTTGAGGCAGTAGAGGGGCATGGTAATCGTGCCAAATATTGAGCAGGAAAAATCGATGAAGAAGAATAAATCTCAGATGGCGGTTGCAGTTGTTACTGCCGTGCTGATCGCAGGTCCGGTCTTTGCCGCCGGGACGGAGAACGTGTTTCTCTCCGGCAAGGTGCTTGAGGGTGAAAACGTAATCGCGACTTTTGCGACCCCGATCCTGCTTGGAAGGACGCTGCCTGTGAAAGATCAGGTGACCGACCGCTCCGGTGTCCTGACTGGGGTAGCCCTTGCGCTTACGCCGAAAGAGGTCGTGGGCGGCAACGTGATTGTTCTGGTATCAGGAGACCTTACCAAGCGCAGTGAATCCAGCGTTATCGGTTGGGGCGTTACGACCCCAGCGACTGCAGTTGAGATTCCCAATACCACAACCGAAAGCTTCCACAACCAGGTTGTGTTAGCTCAAGGACAATCCCAAGTCATACCGTTTGGCAACTGCAAATTAGCCGAGGGCAAGCCGCCCAGTTGCTCCCACAAGCTCGTACTTAACGCACGCTCGCAGTAGTTAGGAAATCAGTGTCATGAGCGTTGAAGAACAGAATGTAGAAGGCTTTGAGCTGACTTTCAGTGTGCAGATTGACGAGAACCGAATTCTTGAGCTGTTGGTCGACCAGGTGTTTGCCGGTGATTGCGTTTGGCAAGTCACGGACGCTGGTGGTCAGGTTCTGGCCCGTTCTGATGTTTACAAGGATCAGGCCCACTGCCTGCGTGACGGGCTGAATAAGGTTGACCACGAAACACGGCGTTTGGAAGAGGTACGAGGCAAGGCATCGTCAATCGCAGTTGGCTTGATTGAAGCAGCAGACAACGAGCTGGAGGCGCTGCGCCGAAATGCAACCCGCTATGAGGTGCTGCGCGAACACTGGCTGCGGATCGACGACGGGACCGTTGTGCACCGTGCCGATGGGCTGGATTTGTGGTGTGACAAGCGTTTACCAGCATCAAAAGATCAATCACCGAAAAGTTGACGGAAATCGAGCCATGAATCGCAAGAACCTGCTGTTGGAAGTCGATGAGTGCGGCAAGGCGCTGACCGAGGCGCAAATAAGCTTGCGGATTGCCTTGCAGCAGGCTTACCCGGTCGGCCTCGAAGTGGTGGCCAAGCTTGGCGCGCGAAAAATCATCATTAGCGTGACCGGCCACGGCACTCCGTCTGCACCGGGCGATATTCGCGGCACCAACGTGGCAACCGGCAAGCCCCGCAAGTTTCATTACTCGGCCATCGACTGCGTGGTCGGTGAGTATTAACGGACGCGGCGACCGCGCTAAGGGAAAATCATGAACATCTATCAAACGTGGGCCTTGGTCCTCATCGGCTCGGCCATCGGTGTCTGGCTTGGCCTTCACCATTCGCCGTTTTGAGTAGGAAAAGTTGCCCATGAAATTTCGATACACGCCCGTAGTGGCAACCGCCGCTCTGTTCCTGTCGCTCGCGGCTTTGGCAGTAGCCATCTACCGGCCAGAAGTTCGGAGTATCCAAGCTCAGGTTGGTGTGCGGGAGGAAGGGGAGCTTTTTTGTCTCAATGGCTTCGCTTATCAAATTCTGATCACCAGTCCAGATTCCTCCTACGGCGGGGCCGAGATACTGACCGTGATGACGGAGCTGAAAGGCGAGCCAAGTTACGATAAAGACGGTAACGAATATCCCCGTCTCCGAGGCCCAAGGGCTTGCTCAAAAAGTTGATGGAAAACGCCCAGGTGCGCCCAAGCCCAGCCATGCGCTGGGCCGAGGTCGTAGAGGGCACCGCATCGGCGTCCACCCAATCGAAGGAATGACCAGTTATGACCAGCAAAACGGATACCCCCAACAACTGGACTCAGGGCGGTCAAGCAAAGTCCTCGGACGCAGCGGCAGCCATCGTCAATTTCAACGAAACGCGGCAAAAAATTAACGATGCTTTCGGCATCGGTGGCGTCGCCCGCGCAGCGGGTATCTCGACTGAACCCCTGCGCTGCTATCAGGTTGGCGATTACGACTGGTTCGCCGCTACATCCCCTGAGCAAGCCCTGGAGCTGATGCGCGAAATCGTCGGCGATGAAGAATTGGATGCGAGCGACTACGAGGTCACTTTGTCCAGTGATGAGCTGCTTGATAAGCGGTGGCGTGAAGAAGACGAACCCGATAAAGACGCTGGCTCCCTGCGCGAGTGGCTGGCAGAAGCTAAAGAGCCGGTTTGGCTCAACGGCATCGAGCCATAGGAAATCGCCATGATCTACAAAGGCTTTCGTATCGAAAATACCCCTGCTTACATCTGGCGTATCTACTGCTGGGGTTCGCACGCTGGGCACAATCATGTGGCTTGCTGCTATGTGTTCGATGCGGAAGGTAACGTGAATCGGTAGGTATCGATTGATGAACGAATGCAAGCAATCGGACGCGCTTATCCAGGCACGTGTATTTCTCAACCGACTAGCAGAAGGCGTCCGGGTAGAAAGACTGGGCGTGCCGAAGCTGGATGCGGAGGCGACTTATCATTACGCCAAAGGGTATGTACAGGCGTTAGCGCATTTCGAGATGTGTTCACCGGTAGAGGCTGAATCGCTTTCCAAGCAGGTAGCGCAGTGGCCAGCTCCACTTGCAGACGATGGCAAGCTCTGGCAGCAGCCTTGGGTCGAGCACGGCACCAAACCACTTTTCGTACAGACCATTCACTTGGATGTACTCGATATGAAGTCGCCGGTGCAGTTTCATTACGAATGTAAGTGCGGGAATTTCAGCCATTTCTGGGTAGGCCCGCCGTGGCTGAAGGACGGCCAAATGCGTGCCGATGGCACCTGTGATGTTTGCGAACACGCGGTGATCGGTTTTAGCGACGGCGACGAAAGCGTGCTGATGAAGTGCTCACCTTGATCCATCAAAAGTTGTAGGGAAAGATGCTGAAATGATCGACGATCCAAACGTTACGAAAGTAGTCAACCGGGCGATCCTTGAACATATGGCACAGGTGTTTGGGCCTGACTCGACAGCTGCTGCTGTCCTTGCTGAAGCTGTGGAGCTTGAACGCGAAGGTCACGAAGTAGTGTTTTATCGGCGCGGTCGCGAGCTGTGGGTTGACCCCAAGACTAACCACTGATTCGTTCGAGGAAAACGTGAGCATGAATATCGACAAGGCGAAACTCAAGGCGCTGGCCGAAGCAACAAAAGGCTGGGATCACATGACTGGGTGCTGGCCTGAGGAGGTCGAGGATGGCGAGGAAGCAACGGGCAATTGGTTCGTTGGCCAGGTCAGCGAGGATGACGATAAGTCGCAGGTGTTGACGGTTAACACGGCGCAGTGGGATGTAGCAAACGATGCGCAAAAGCTGGCCGAGTATTACGCCGCCGCCAATGCGCCTGCCGTCTTGGCCCTACTTGCGGAGATCGATCACCTCAAGGCTGATAACGAGGTTCTGCGCCAGAGCGCGAAGAGATAGGAAATCCGGCCAGTCGAAGTAACAGGGAAAACGCACCAGGTACACCCAAGCCCCGGCCTAAAAAACCGGGGCCAAGTCAGTAGAGAGGGACGCTTTTTGCTCCCCCAGGATAGAACAGGAACACGATGTTGGTTTTGAACAATAAAGATTGACACAAAACAATAAAGTTTGACACTCATGAACATAGATTGACACAAGGCTCAAACCCCCGTATCTACGGGGGTTTTTCTTTTCCAGGCTTTCCCTTTGGTCTGGATTCATCGCTTCAACTCTCTGCGGGTGTAGTCTAGAAAATGCTTTGAATATGGCCGCTACGGCGGTCGTGTTCTTCTACGACTTTTCTCGGCGTGAGGTGAAGCGGTCCGCATCGACTGAGGAGGCGTGGGTTGCGAGGTCGTAAGTTTGCATCACAGCAGGACATTGAACGGCACATTGCAAATGGATTTGGCGAAGGCGCCGGGGCAAGCTACGTGCCTTGGCTGCGGGTACAAGATGTCCCGTCGATAGGTCGTTCGCACAAGATCCAAGGTGTGAAGATCGAGAGGATTCATCACCTACTGTCAGACCTCGAGCGTTCGTACTTCCTTGTGTGTGAATTTTCTGAAGACGTCGTGGATATCCGTGAGCAATATCCGTTACTACCCACAGAGCGCGCGCAAGCGATAGCGTCGGCAATAGATGTACGTTATCCCAGATACCCTAGAACGACACTGCCCTATGTAATGACAACAGATTTCCTGTTAACCGTTAAGGACTTGAGCGGAAACTTTAAGTCGGTAGCTAGAACGGTGAAGTATCGATCCGACCTAGTTGGCAAAGGAAGCAACCGCACGCTTGAAAAACTTGAGATTGAAAAGCGCTTTTGGCAAAGCCAAGGTGTTGATTGGAAAATCGTCACAGACGAATTTTTTACACGAGATTTGATAAAAAATCTTGGACTAATCAGAAAATACTCGAAGCTCCCTCGAGACCTAATGAAAGTCCCTTTGCATTCGAATTTTATCGAGTGCCTAGCAAATAGCCGAGAATATTCGTGGACTTTGGCCACCTGTCTAAGAAAAATAGCGTCCCTTCTGTCCATTTCCTATCTAGACGCTCAGGCAATTTTCTTCCATCTGGTTTGGAACAAGGTACTGAAAATAGATTTGATTAACACTCCTCTCCACCTTACTGGTCTAGTTCCTGAATTCGAAGTTTTCCAGATCCCTGTCCAAGGATCGTTGAAGGAGAAAATGTCATGACTGTCCTCGTTAATGAGGTTTTTGAGCCTGTTACCGATCTGTCGGTCATCGCTACGATAGCTAGGCTCATTTACCAAGATGAAACGCATGACTTGGCTGTGGTGATAGACCTAACAGACCCACCCCGGCAGCCCTACGCCATTGGTCTCGAAGAGTTGCGTCGTTCGTTGGCGTCTGGTCACACGAAACCAGCAGCCATTACCACACCCGAGTTTATGCTTGTGCTTGAGGACCAGCTGGATGAGAGAGCCAAGCAAGGCCGGGACGAAAAGTGGGCTGTCATAGCCCCTCTGCTAGATCCTGAATATCTAGGACGAATATTTGTACGGGGAGAGTTAGGCCGGCTTGTTACCAAACGGGCGTCAGAGCTCGGAATTCAGCGAAAAACGATCTATCGGCTTCTTTACCGATATTGGTTTTATGGTCAAGTTCGAAACTCATTACTTAATAATTACTCGGCGGTAGGTGTTGCCGATAGAAAATATGATCCGAGTAGGCCTCCGGGGCGAAAACCTACGTTTCAAGGCGTTCTCACTGCGCCTTCAAAGATGCTCAGTGCGGTTGATAAACGATGCATACGAGTTGGATATGCCCTTTATGTAAAAGATAAGAAATCTTCTATTTCGAGCGCATATGACGAAATGTTGAGAAGATTCTACTCGGTTCGAGACATCTCTAAAAACAGTGAAGAAGAGCTTCGTTTGCTACCTAGCTTAGAGCTGCCCAGCCTGAGGCAATTCAGATATTGGGGACAGATTTTTTTCGACGAAATTGAAACCGAGCGTGGCCGTAAAGGGTTGAGGAAGTGGTTAAAGGACTGCCGTCCGCTTTCAGGTACCGTTCGCGATTGGCTGCGTGGACCGTGTCATCAGTTCGAAATCGACGCAACTATTGCCGATATTTATTTGGTCAATAGCTACTCTAGACGGATGCTCATTGGCCGGCCCGTAGTTTATATCGTTGTGGATAGTTTCTCCGGAATGATTGTTGGCCTCTATGTAGGATTGGAAGGTCCCAGTTGGAACGGGGCGAGGCAAGCGCTGTTCAACGCGTTTACCCCCAAAGTCGAGTTCTGCGCTCAGAACGGCGTTGAAATCAATTCAGATGATTGGAATTGTCACCACCTGCCCCACCAGATTTACGCCGACAGGGGAGAGATGTTGTCACTGGCAGCAGAGGGGCTATCGTCAGGCTTGGGAATTGAGATGGGCACGGCTCCGCCTTATCGGCCTGATTGGAAGCCTATGGTAGAAAGTCGGTTTGGCATTTTGAATGATTTGACGGGTATCAGATGGCTACCTGGCGGGGTAGCTGCGCGAGACAAAGAGCGAGGCGAGCGAGATTACCGGCTCGATGCCACGCTAAACCTCAAAGAGTTCACCCAGATCCTCATCAATTGCGTGCTCCACTATAACCGGCACCATCGACAGCCTGACCGACTGACTCAGGCGATGATGAATGACGGTGTTGAACCTACGCCCAACGGGATATGGAATTGGGCCTGCGAAAACGACCTGATCGAATCCAACAAACGTCCCGACGAGCTGGTTTACCTCCATCTCTTGCCGCGCGAGCGCGCGACCGTTCAAAAGGGCGGCGTGATGTTTCGCGGCATGCACTACGTTTGTGATATGGCCATAGAGAAAGATTGGTTTGCCAAGGCTCGCAAAGGGGGCGTTTGGTCAATAGAGTGTTGGTTCGATCCGAACTCTGCGGCGCACATCTGGATCCAGGGAGAGGCCAAGCAGTTTATCCGCTGTGATCTTCGACGATCGGATGCCGGTTACGCGAATTACCGCTCGGACGAGATTTTTGATCTGCTCGAAGCCTATCGCCAAAAACCGCCTACTCACCGGCGAGCCGAGCTGGAAAGCCGTGTGCAGCTCAGCGATCAGGTCCACCAGATCATCAGCCATGCGCTCGCAGAACGAAAATTGGAACCTGCTCCGCCCACCAAGGCAGAGGCCACTGGAAACATCCGCGAGAACCGCGCAGAAGAACGTCTCCGTGAGCGTGAAAATGCGGCTGTTCCTGAAGGCGTCAGGGCGGAGCCAGCTTCACTTCAATCTGAATCGACACCGAAAGCGCATGACTCATATGCCGGCGAGCGCACTGCGCAAGTTATCGATTTGCTCAAAAGAATTCGGCCAGGACAGGCAAAATGAAAGGTGCGCAGACGTTTGCCAATTACGTCAAACAGGACATAAGTGAGTATGCGGGCAATCCGCTTATCGAAGCTTTGCCTCCTATATTGTCGGAGGCGGCGGCTATTGAGCTGATCTCGAATTTTCCTCAGCCGGTGGATCCGAAAGAGCTGACCCTCGAAGGATCCACTCGAATTCACTGTATCGACCGATTAAGAACCGTGGTACAGCCGTTTTTGTTACACCTGGAACTGGAGGCCCTGTTTTCACTGCTCATCCGTCGAGGGTATGTTGGGCGTAACCCGATGTCGCCCGCTACCGTCCGGCATTTGCATTCTTTATCGGGGGCTCAGCGTTACCACGATGCGTTCAAGTCCACTGCCGAAACGTTTACCGTCGTCGGCCTGAGTGGCATTGGCAAGTCGACGGCACTCCACGCCATTTTGAGCCTTTATCCACAGACAATCCGTCATGAGCGCTATGAGGGAAAGCAGTTTGTTCATACCCAAATCACTTGGCTGAAGCTTGACTGCCCTCGGGATGGATCGCTGGCTGGATTTTGCCAGCAGTTTTTTTATGCGGTTGGTGACGCTCTAGGAGACAAGGACTATCACAAGCGCTACAGGCATCGAAACATCAATGATGCGCTGCAACAGATGGAGCAGGTGGCCAGCACGTTTTTCATCGGCGCCTTGTTAATCGACGAGCTGCAAAACCTCCACTTGGCGAAAACCGGTGGTAAGGAGAGCATGCTGAATTTCTTTCTTCACTTGGTTAACAACATTGGTATCCCGGTCGTTTTCAGTGGCACGAACTCTACGATTAGCTTGTTCTCAGAAGCCATGCGGACTGCCCGCCGAGTCTGTGGTGCCGGTACGCTGGAATTCAAACGATTCGAAAAAGAGGATGAGGAGTGGCGGTTGTTAGTCGAAAATCTCTGGAGCTATCAGTGGTGCAAGCAGACTGCTGAGCTGACTGACGAGATTTTCGACACGCTGTATGAGCACACTCAAGGCGTCACAGATTTCCTGGTCAAGCTGCTGGTATTGAGTCAGCGTTATGCGGTCCAGAGTGGCTCGGAGTGTTTGACTGCCGAGGTCCTGGTGAAGGTAAGCAACTCAAAAATGCAGATTCTAAAGCCAGCCCTTTCAGCTCTGCGTAGCCGAGATCCGAAGCGGATGCGGCAGTTCGACGATTTGCTGCCGATTGAGCATCAGCTGAGCGAAATGATGGTCTTCGACGGTTTGGCACGAGAGGATCGCCTCGCCTTGCTTCGAAGCGTTGTGTCCCGTGAGAAGCCGGCAGACCAATCTCCAACCATTCTTGCGAAGGATCACCCATCGCCGATTGCAACTGGTGTGGAAAACTCAGAGGCTAAAGCCCTAAGCGAACAGGACGCTCCCCTCGATGCTCTGCGAGCTGCGGGCTGGCTCAACGAGGACTTGTTTGAGTTCTCACCGATGTATCACAAAGCGTGAGTCGGGGGGTGGCGAAGTGCACCTTAAACTCCATTTCTTCCCCACGGCGTTCCCCGATGAGACGCTGCACAGCGTGATATCTCGCTATGCCCGTCTTTGTGGTGTTCGTAATTGCCAAGCAGCATTTGCCGGTCTGAAATCGGCGGCAGCATTTTCGCAAAATGTTGCATTCCCAAGTCATTTAGGGGAGTTTGTCGACGCGCTACCCAGCGGTACCGAGCTATCGATAGCCGAGGTCCTCATGCGGCACACGCTATTTCCCTACTATGCGCCGTTTTTGACTATGAGCCAGGTAGTACACGCTCGGACGCTGATGACTGCCGATGGGAAGGGTTTGATGTTGAAGCTGGGCGTCAACGCGAGCCGTATTGGATTCGCCTCCCGAGTGCGGTTATGCCCAGAATGTATCGCCCAAGATCAGGCCCAACGGGGAGTTGCTTACTGGCACAGGGTCCACATGCTTCCAGGCGTGCTGGTATGTCCGCATCACGGCACGTCACTTAGTGTCCTTGATCCTCGCTGGTCCAGCCGCAGCTCTCGACAACTCAATCTGCCGGGTGATGAGAATGTGCAAGCACACACGGTACGTCTCGATACACCGTCGCTGAGCATGCCGCCGCTTCACGAAATAGCGTTGCGCTCACTTCAGGTCATCGAGTCTGAAGTCAGTGCTTTGTCAGCGGAGGCGGTGCGCTACACGCTTTTACAAAGGGCAACGCAGCTTAACCTTGCCTCTGATAACCATCGCTTGCACCTGCACATGCTGGCGCAGCACATGGCCGATTTTTTTGCCGCACTCCCGCGAGAATGGGAATTTTCCATACTCGGAGAAGTTCGTGCAGGTACACCCGCCTCATGGGTCACGAAGCTGCTTCGTACGTCAATAACCTCCCACCATCCGCTCAAATACATTTTATTGGCCGGTGCTCTGGGCATTGACATGGTGAGCTTGCTGCATGGTCAACGCCCGGTGAAACAGGCGGTGGAGTGTGGTCCGATAGCTCACATTCAACTTCACACGCGCCTTTCTCCGGTGATGCCTGGTGAAGGCCTGGACTGTTCGTCAGCCGCTGTGTGGAAACATGCTCTTGAGGGAGCTGATGCCAAAAAGATCGCTGCCGTTCTAGGCGTTTCATTGGCGTATGTCTATCGTCACATCCGAAATGTAGCCGGCGGGCAAGGTGCTTGGAGGGAGGCACGATTTCGCATTGAGCTATGCGCAAGACGCACGGCTTTCGAGGCTGATTATCGCTTTTACAAAGCACATGCATGCAGGGGGTATGCGTGGCTGTATCGCCACGATAGGCAGTGGCTTTCGGAGTCAACTTTAAACCCAAGCCCCCATCGTACGCCCCGTCTAAATAGCGCCGAAATGTTCGCTGCCCTCGATGCGAGACTGGCCGGCGAAGTCCGTCAGTGTGCTGAAGCGCTTTATGCTCTTGCGGGTAAGCCTGTCCGCATCTCGCGTACCAGAATTGGCCGGGAGCTTCATGTTCTGTCTCGCTTCGAAAAGCAGCTCTGCAAGCTTCCTCTCTGTGCAGCAATGCTCGACAAAGTATGTGAATCAATCGAAGGCTTTCACGATAGGCGTCTGCGATGGGCTAGACGCAAATTGCTCTCGGAGAGCAAGCCTATATCACGTTCTTCGCTCTACAGGGTCGCGAGCATTCGGCCCACGCTGTAATCCAGCCACCCATTCCCTTGATCTAAAAAAGTTCTGAATTTAATTCAACGTAAACACATTATTTTTCTATTAATGAAAATTTGCACCTTCCAGAATAGCTACGGCATACGCTGGATGACCACGATCAGCAAGTAAAACGTACTAACCCGCGATCAACAGAAATAGTTTTGCAATCGCCATGGGCTGACCTGCGCGGGTTATCGATACGTGTTTTGTATTCAAGAGTACGATCGCGGCAGGGCTTAGGGATGCTCCGATCAACTTGCTGCGCGGCGGCCGCAAGTCGTAATTTGCACGGCACGCAGCGCTATTTGCTCAAAACGACCTGATGCAGTGTTCATC
>NZ_JBUZTL010000046.1:0-14136 GCF_055408345.1 Pseudomonas sp. B424
GCTCGCGATGGCATCGGCGCGATTCAACTCAAATACCGCGCCGCTTGCATCGCGAGCAAGCCCGCTCCCACAGATGAGATGTGCGAGCCTCGCAGACCTTGCCGCCAAACAGACCGGCCTGCCGCCCCGGACGCCTTTGATCCGGCCAAGCCGTTTAGCGAGAAACACTTCGCCAGTGCTTGACCGGGAACAGAGTGTCTACACGATCAGCGTTCACGCCAGCGTATTTCGCGGCACCAGCGTGACCCAGTACCGCGTACGGGCATGCACCTGCACCGGCAAGGTAGCGGCCAGCAATGACAGAATGCGGTCGGTATTGCCCAGCTGGAAACTGCCCGTGACCCGCAGCGTTTCAAGCTCCGGCTCCCAGCGCAGCAGACCTGCACGATAGCGGCTCAGCTCACGTAAAAAGTCCCCCAGGGGCTGGTTCTGCGCCATCAGCACCCGCTGGCGCCAGCCGGGTTGCAACGGATCGAACGGGCTGACCACCCCTGCTCCCGACACGCCCAGGCTGACCTGCTGACCCTCGCGCAACAACAGCGCGGGCCCGTGCAATGGCTGCAACTGCACCGTGCCGCTGACCACCGAAACCTGACAATCCTCCGGGTTGAGGCGCACGCAGACTTCACTGCGGTTCAGCGTGATGCGCCCGTAACGCGCCTCAATGGTTATCGGTGCACTGCCCGCCACTTTCAGGGCCATTTCGCCACGCACCAGGGTCAACAATCGGGCTCGCATATCGACATTGACGGCGCTGGCGGTATTGAGTTGCAGCATGCTGCCGTCGGCCAGCGGCACACGCGAATGCTCGCCAGAGGCGGTTTGCAGGTCGGCGCGCCATACGTCCAGGGGCAACTGGCGGTTCAGCAGCCAGGCCGTCGGCACCACAGCCGCCACACACAGCGCCTGTTTCAGCAGTGCCCGGCGCCCCGGCTCGGGCCGGTCAAGGGCGGCCATCGCCAACGCCGAAGGCAGCGTGCTGAAGCGCTGGCGCAGCAACTGCGCCTTCTGCCAGGCCGACTCGTGGGCACCGGCGCTGTCACGCCACTGTTGCAGATGCACGCGATCCTGCTCTGTGGCCGTGCCGGACTCCATCAGTGCCAGCCAGTGGGCTGCGGCCCGGGCAACATGGCGCAGACCGGATGAAGGTTCGGTGTGTTTCAAGCGTCCACCAGCAAGCAGTGCTCGTAGGCCTGGGCCATATAACGTTTGACCGTACGCTCGGAAACTTTCAGGCGTTCGGCAATCTCCCGGTACCCCAGCCCTTCGAGCTGGCTCCAGAGAAACGCCCGCCGCACCACGGGCGCCAGGCCATCGAGCAACTCGTCGAGCGCCTGCAAGGTTTCGAGCAGCAGCCAGCGTTGCTCGGGGGACGGCACACTCTCCTCGGGCAGCCGTGCCAGCGCCTCCAGATAGGCCTGCTCCAGACTGCGCCGCGTGTAGAAGTTGCTCAGCAGGCGCTTGCCGACCGTCAGCAAATAGGCCCGTGGCTCACGCAAATCCGCCAGTGGCTGGGCGCTGGCAAGCACACGAACAAAGGTGTCCTGGCTCAGGTCCGCCGCATCCCAGGCATTGCCCATGCGCCGGCTCAACCAATTTTCCAGCCAGCTGCGGTGATCGCGATACAGCGCATGCAGGGTCTGCTCGTTCGGTGTCGCAGCTTCAATCATCTCAAGAGACCCTGTGCGTAAGGCGAGGTAAATGAGAGTGATTCTAATTTGTGTTATATCTTGAGACCAGCACTTTTTCCTGTTGCGCAACTAAACTGCTACAAATTATGTAGGCGGAGTACGCAGAACTTGTAGTCCCTTGCGCAGGCTGCGATAAGGTCGCCCATTCGTTCTATCAACAGCAATCAGGAAATTTCGCTATGTACGTGGTTTTCGCATGAAGTGGCTCAAGGGCATCATTCTGGGCACCATCTTGCTTGCAGTCGGCGCGGTAGCGCTTGGACTGTTTTACTTTCTGCCTCAGCACGATGTGGTGATGGTCACGGGGGTTGAAGTCAAACGGGTCGATCACAACGGCGTCATCAACGCTGAAAACCCGGCCGATGGCCCGACCCGGGATGTTTACTTCATCAACACGGAAGACCCGGACACCAAGGAAGTCATGGTTTATCGCAACGAGGATACCGGCTGGTCCTTCCCCTGGTATTTCAAGTTCGACTCGGCAGACATCCAGGCCAAGGCCCAGGGCTACTCGCGCGACGCCCAGCAACTGGCTCTTATCCGGTACTACGGATGGCGCCTCAAGATCTTCTCGGTGTTTCCGAACATCACCGCGATCGAGTCCACCAACAGCCGTTCTGAACCTTTCCCATGGTTCAACACGGTGTTCTTCAGCGTGGTGGGGCTGGTGCTGATATTCATTGCCGTATTTGTAAAACGGCGCATGAAGCGTCGCCCGCAAATGCCGGCAAATTGAGCGAACGGCCGGCGCACTACTGAGGCGCCAGGCCGTCGTACCAGAACGCGGCGATGAACGTTCCTTCTGGCCCCATCGGCAGCGCGGCAACTGCACCGACTGCATCGGGTGTGCCGCCACGTCCAATGGGGTGAAGGGACGTGGTACCGGAAGACTGATCGCCCTGGTTTTCCGGTTTTTACCTCTACTACCCGAGTCGCCGCCAGGCGTTGCCTGCGTTTGCATTGCTGGTGCAAGCATTGCATTACAAGGCCTGTACCGCTCCAAGAGCGGGCCTGTTTAAATCAGCGCAATCCGTTATCGTAGTTCGATCATTTAACCGGTTCTGCTCAACCAGACAGGCAACTGCATGGCCAACGCTCATGTCGATACACTCTGCAGCCCATGGTCGGTGTTCCTCATTTTCATGCGCCTTGGGCTGACCTCGTTCGGTGGCCCCATCGCACACCTGGGCTACTTTCGCGATGAGTTTGTCACGCGACGGCGCTGGCTGACCGAGCGCAGTTATGCCGATTTGGTGGCGCTGTGCCAATTCTTGCCAGGGCCGGCAAGCAGTCAGGTCGGCATCGCGCTGGGGATGTCACGTGCAGGGTACGGTGGCGCATTGGCGGCCTGGGCCGGTTTTACGCTACCGTCAGCCATTGTTCTGATCCTGTTTGCTCTGGGCATTGCGCATCACAGCGCGGCCCTTCCCCCTGGCGCTCTGCATGGCCTCAAAGTGGTCGCCGTGGCGGTGGTCGCTCAAGCGGTTTGGGGCATGGCGCGAAACCTGTGCATGGACGTGCCACGAGTCACCCTCATGGCAATTGCCGCCTGCGTCGCCCTGCTTGAGCCGTCCGCATGGGGGCAGGTCAGCGTGATTGTCGCTGCCGGTATTGCCGGCCTCCTGCTGTTCAAACCCGGGCAGAGTAGCGGTCACGAACCATTGCCCATCACCATCAGCCGCCGGGCCGGGGCGATCTGGCTGTCACTGTTTGTGGCATTGCTGGTTGGCCTGCCACTCTTGAACCAGTGGCTGCCCAATCAGACAGTGACAATGGTGGATGCCTTCTACCGGTCCGGCTCACTGGTGTTCGGTGGCGGGCACGTTGTTCTGCCACTGCTGCAAGCCGAAGTAGTGCCTGGCGGCTGGGTCAGCAATGAAACCTTTTTGGCCGGTTATGGTGCCGCGCAAGCCGTACCGGGCCCCCTGTTCACCTTCGCCGCATTCCTCGGCGCATCGATGAACCCTGCCCCTTCAGGATGGGTCGGGGGCATGATCTGCCTGCTGGCAATCTTTGCACCGTCCTTTTTGTTAATCCTGGGCGCCTTGCCGTTCTGGGAACAATTGCGCCGTAGCGTGCGCACTCAAGCCGCGCTGATCGGGGTCAACGCGGCGGTGGTCGGTCTGCTGCTGGCTGCGCTTTATCAACCGGTATGGACGAGTGCCATCCTCCAGCCGCAAGACTTCGGCCTGGCACTGCTCGCCCTGGTTGCGCTGATGTTCTGGAAGCTTCCACCGTGGCTGGTGGTCATCGCAAGCGGTGTTGCGGGATGGGTGCTGAGCCTCATCTTTACTGCGGCTTGATCCGCCGGGACATCAGGCACAAAGCAGTGCGGGAGCCATGCCGGGGACGCGCTAGGTGATCTGCACAATCACCGGCCCTTCCGTCACGACCGGCGGGTTTGCGTGAAGATGCGAGGCATTTTTCTGGATCCATTCGCGCGCTATTTTCAAGCTCGCATCGGTGCTGGCCTTGTCGGTGCAAACAGTCACCGCCGTACCGCCATCGCCAGTGTTCAGCAGTGTGTAGCTGATGAGGCCAGGCACTGCCCGCAGGGTCGCTTCGACATCGACTTTATGCTCTTCCAGACTATCGAAAAGCTGCTTTGCCCCGGCACCCAGGTAGGTCCTGATAACCGCATACATGATCGTCTCCTTTGGGCGTTACTGACTGACTCCAACCCGGGACGGCCACCACCCAAAATCCAATCCGTCCCGATGTATTAAGTTTAGCCAAACGCCAGTACCGGGCTGAATGCAACGACCACCGGCGCGTGCCTGCCTCCGGTCGCCAAGACCATGAGCTTTCAGAACTTTTCCCGGTTTATCGGTCTATGTGAACAAGCACATCCGCCCGGTACACGCGCACCTGCGTGTTTACCGCAACGAGATGGCGACCTGTCCAATAGTTAATCAGAGGTTCTCTCCCCAATGAAATTCCATGACCCACGGATGGTGCTTATCGGCCTGTTCGCATTCGCGGCAGTGGGCCCGGCATCAGCAACACAGATGAGGACCTCAACCCCTGTTTTCGCCACTGAAGTCGTCGCCGTTCAGGCTCCGGCTGCCGTCAGCCCTTGGCCGACACTGAGCAGCATGACCGGCGAGCAGCCAGCAACGCTGCTTGCCCGTGACGACCGATACTGGCATGACGGCCGCTGGCACTCCCGTAACGACGATTGGCGCCGTGACAACTGGCGCAGGGAACAGGCCCGCCGGGAGGCCGAACGCCGTCGTGACTGGGAGCGCCACCATGATCGTGCCAAGCGCCACCGCTACGAGGACAACCACCGCTACTATCGTCGCTAAACGGCCCCCGGCCCTGTCTGCAACGCATTGGCCAGGCGCACCATGGCCGCTTCGATTTCATGAGCGGTCAAGGACGAATAACCCAATAACCAGCCCTGTGCCTTCGCATCACCGGCATACAGCCGGCTGAGGCCGGATAGCTGCACCCCCGCGCTGGCGGCCTGGCGGATGGTTTTTTCCTCCGACCAGCCATCGGCAAGCAGACAAGGGATCTGCAACCCGCCCTGGGGGCGCAGGGCTGTGACAATACCGTCCAGGTGCCTGCCAATGGCGTCGAGCGTGATGGCTCGACGTGCACCATAGAGTTTACGCATGGCCCGGACATGGGCGTTGTAGTGGCCGTCCTCCATAAAGCGCGCCAGGGTCAGCTGCAGGATTTGTGGCGTGTGACCATCCATGATGCTGCGCGCGCAGGTGAACGCCTTGACCAATTCGGGGGGCAGAATCATGTAGCCCATTCGCAGCCCGGGGTAGAGCGTTTTGCTGAAGGTCCCCAGGTAGATCGTACGCTGGTACTTGTCCAGGCCCTGCACGCAGGCGGTCGGATGCCCGTCGTAATGAAACTCGCTGTCGTAGTCGTCTTCGATGATCCACTTGCCCTGCTCCGCGGCCCAGTTGACCAGTTCAAGCCGGCGCTCCAGCGGCAGCGTCGCCCCCGTAGGGTATTGATGAGACGGCGTGACATAGACGCAATTGGCGCCGCTGCGGTCTGCCCGAAGCAGGTCCGTGCGGATGCCCTGCGCATCGACGTCTATGCCCACCACCCTGGCTTCTGCCATTTCAAATGCCTTCCTGGCGCCGAAGTAGCCCGGGTTTTCCAGCAGGATCGGTTTACCGGCGTCCACCAGCAGTTGGGCACACAGGTACAGGGCCTGACGAGTACTGCTCAACACCAGGATCTGGTCCGGGGAGCACCTGGCCCCACGTTCGAGGTTCAGGTAGGTGGCGATGGCCTTGCGCAGCGGCTCGGCACCTTGCGGGTCGCCATGCAGCAGCACGCTGGCGCGATAATCCTTCATCACCTGGCGCTGCAGTCGCTCCCACACATCGATGGGGAACGAGCGGGTTTCCGGCAAGCCGGTGGCAAAGGCCCTGATCGCCTGCTGATCGTTCACCCCGCCGCTGTTCAAAATCATTCGCCCGCGCTGGCTCAACCCTGCTCCCGGCACCGCCACGCTTTTTTTGATGTCCCGGGTCTTGATGCGCCTGCGCGCCGCACCGTGTAATCGGGTGCCAAGGGTTTCGCAAACGTAGCTGCCCGACCCCTCGCGCCGCACGATAAAACCGTCACGGTGCAACTGGACATAGGCATTCTCCACAGTGTCACGGGCAACCCCCAAAGAGCTGGCCAGGGCCCGGGTGGCGGGCAGCTTCAGGCCTGGGTCAAGGGCGCCGTCGAGGATCAGTGCTCGCAATGCCCGCTGTATGCGCTGATGCAGATCCAGTAACTGGAATTCGGCATCGTTGAGTCGAATTTTCAGCGTTTCCAGCTCGAAGGTTTTTGCCATGTGAACTGCCTGACTTCAAAAAATGGGCCTGAAATGGCCGGGGCAGTCTAGCCGTGGACTCTGACCGCCGCTACGTCCCTTGTGATAAGTGGTCTGGTATATCACTTAAAAGCGTCGGGGCAAGGCATGCCATTTTGGCGCTATAAATGGCGCCTCGCCCAAGGTCAGGCACCCCGCTTTGCAAGGAGCAAAGAAAACATGTCGTCTTCCGCACCCACGTCCCCCGTTCGCATGCGCGATCTTGTCCACCCGATTGTTGCCGGTCTGATTTCAGTTATCGTCAACTATGGCGGCACGTTCATTCTGATCTTCCAGGCCGCCAAAGTGGCCGGGCTGAGCCCCGAGCTGACGGCTTCGTGGGTGTGGTCGGTGTCGATTGGCGTGGGCATTACCGGGCTGTACCTCAGCTGGCGGACCCGTGAACCGATCATTACTGCCTGGTCGACACCCGCGGCGGCCTTTCTGGTCGTCGCACTGGCAACCACGCCCTATGCCGAGGCGATAGGGGCGTACATCATTTCGGCCGCCGCTTTCGTGCTGCTGGGTTTGTCCGGCCAGTTCGAAAGACTCATCCGCCTGATTCCGTCGGGTGTAGCCGCAGGTTTACTGGCCGGTATCCTGCTGAAATTCGGTATCGGTGCGTTTGGGGGCATGAGCATTGACCCGGTGCTCGCGGGCGGGCTGATCGTCGCTTACGTAGTGCTCAAGCGCTTCACCGCGCGTTACGCCGTGGTGGGTATTCTGGTGCTGGGGCTGGCCTTCCTGCTGACTCAGGGGCGCGTGGACTTTTCGGCGCTGGAACTGCAATTCGCCGCTCCGGTATTTACCCGGCCCGAATTCTCGCTGGATGCGTTGCTCAGCGTGGCGTTGCCGCTGTTTCTGATCACTCTGACCGGCCAGTACATGCCGGGCATGCTGGTGTTGCGCAACGATGGCTTCAGGACCCGCGCCAACCCTGTCCTGGCCATTACCGGGCTGGGTTCGTTGCTCATGGCGCCCTTCGGATCTCACGCGTTCAACATCGCCGCGATCACGGCAGCCATTTGTACCGGCAAGGAAGCCTCTGAAGATCCTTCCAGACGCTGGATCGCCGGCGTTGCTGCAGGCGTGTTTTATATCCTCGTCGGGATTTTCGGGGTAACCCTTGCCGCCGTTTTTATGGTCTTCCCCGCAACCTTCATTACAACGCTGGCCGGCCTGGCCTTGCTGGGCACGATTGGCGGCAGTCTGGCCAGTGCCATGGCCGACGTTGAATCCCGTGAAGCCTCGCTGATCACTTTTCTTGCGTGCGCCGCCAACATTACGTTGTTCGGTATCGGTGGCGCGTTCTGGGGGTTGCTGATTGGTCTGTTGGCATACGCCGTACTCAACGGCCGTTTTCCGCGCCGTGAGCCGGTCGTCGCTACAGACCGGTCATGACCCGGGCCGGTCTGTCGAGAGCGCTTGGAAACACCACTTTTCAGCGGGGATGACACGACAGAAGGGGCCTGCGAGGGTCCCGTTGTGATGAGCCACAATGGCTTCGGCCTTTAGCGCCGGGGTGTCGGAGCACGTATGACCGTCGGCGATCAGCACTGCATCGAACCCGATATCCCGGGCGGCGCGGCAGGTGCTGTCGACGCAGTATTGGGTTTTCATTCCGGCGATGACCACCCCCTGAACGCCCAGTGCCTGTAGCTGATCGGCCAGGGCTGTCCCTGCGAAGGCATTGGGTCGGCTTTTTTCGAAAATCACTTCGTCGCCCCGCAACACCAGCTCCGGCACCAGCTGCGTCAACGGGCTTGCAGCTTCGATCGGCGAACCCGGAGGACCGATATGGCGGGCGAGAAAAATCGGGGCGCCCGCACTGCGGGCGTTATCCAGCAGCTTGTTCAACGTCGCCAGCAGCGCTTCGCCATCCCGTGGTTTATCCGGGCCGTGAAGCAAACCGACCTGCATATCCAGAATCAACAGTGCATACATGGTGCATTTCCTTGCGTGTTGGCCAGCGACACAAGGGCGAAAAAAAAGGCCCTTTCCATCACTGGCGGGCCTTTTGAAGTTCGTGTGTTACTGGCTCACGACACCTCTCACGACCCGCCTCTGGCGGTCGTGGTGGTCGTGGTCAAGGCAATACGTGGTTGATTCATGAAGCTGACAGTAGCGGCGCGGCGCCGGGTTGACAAGTGAACGCTGCGACGCGGTCGCAATCACGAGCCCTGTACGAGCACTTGATAGCGACTCTGTACAAACCCGTTATCAGACACTGAGGCGTCAATCAGGCATAAATCCTGCTCAACACCCAACTGACTGAACAGTGGAATCCCTTTGCCCAACAACACTGGAATACGCGTGATCGTGATCTCGTTGATCAATCCCGCAGCGAGGAAAGCCTGGATCGTCTGACCGCCATCTATATAGAGATGCTTCAGGCCTTGAGCCGCCAGCTGCGCCACGACAAGTGCCGGATCGCCGGCCAGCACATCGACCTTGCCACGCAGTTTTGTCGGTAGCGGTACCTCCCCGTGCGAGAGCACTACAACCCGCTTGTCCTCGTAGGGCCACTCAGGAAAGGACAGCACCTTGTCCAGCGTCTTGCGCCCCATGACCAGTGCATCGACCGTCGACATGAACTCATCATAACTGAGCCCCTTCAATGCAGAGCACTCGTACTCGGGCCGATGCAGCCACTCAATATCGCCATCCATCCTGGCAATGAAGCCGTCAACACTTGCTGCGATAAAGACCGAACATTTTGTATCCATGGTCAAAAAGACTCCTGTTTTTGGGCGGTGTTTACAGCATGTGCTCAAGCCAGATAATTACAACACCGCCTCGCCATTGGCTGATAGACCAGCCCGGCGGACTCGCCCACGTCCCCTGCCAGGGCGCAACCGTCAGCATGAACGCATCGAGGCACAGGGCGCTGGCGCGTGGCAAGTCGTCGCGGGGCAGTTTGCGTATCTGCACAGTCGTCGTCCTTGTCTGGAATAAGGGTGGATGCAGTCTACGCAATCAATTATGAAGCAGGAGAGAAAGGCGCCTTGCCGGCGCCTTTTTTAGTGTTAATCGATCTTGATCACAATCTTGCCGAACGCACCTTTTGCCAGGTGCTCGTAGGCTTCACGGGCTTTCTCGAACGGATATACCTGATCGATAACAGGCCGGATTTTGTGTTCCTCAAGGAATGCATTCATGCGGTCAAACGACGAGCGCGGCGCGACCGCAATACCGCGAATGGTTGTCTGACGGAAAATCAGCGGCATCAAATTGAGTTCAACAGTCTGCCCGGCCAAAAAGCCAATCTGCGCAATACGCCCTGAGGCCTTGGTCGCCGCAACCGATTGATTGATGCCGCTGCCACCGGCCACGTCGAGCAGCAAATCCACACCTTTGCCGCCGGTGAGTTTCAGCACTTCGTCCGCCCAGTTCGGCGTGGTCCTGTAATTGATGCCGGCCACCGCACCCAGACGCTTCACGGCTTGCAGGTTTTCATCGCTACTCGACGTCGCGATCACCCTGGCGCCAAGGGCCGTGGCAATCTGCACGGCGAAAATGGAGACCCCGCCAGTGCCTTGAACCAACACGGTCTGACCCGGTTGAATATTTCCATAATCGACCAAGGCGTACCACGCCGTGAGCGCGGCGATTGGCAGTGTGGCCGCTTCCTCGTCGCTCATGTTGGCAGGTGCGGCCACGGCGCTGTCTTCGTGGATGATCATGTACTCGGCCAGACCGCCAGGCAATGGCGAACCGAAACAGTAATCCGGTTCGTTCGGCCCCGGCTCGCCATCCAGCCAACGGGAGTACAGGTGCGAATTGACCCGGTCGCCGACCTTGAAACGCGTGACGCCATCACCGACCGCGACCACAGTGCCGGCAGCATCGCTCACCGGGATCAGAGGTTTGGGCACCATGTGGGGTTCATAGATGCCATCAACGATTGCCTTGTCGCGAAAGTTCAACGACACAGCGCCGACCTTGACCAATAACTCGCCGGCTTTCGGTTGTGGGGTCACAGCCTCACCCGGTTGCAGGTTGTCGAGTCCGAAATCTTTCAGTAACCAAGCCTTCATGGTGATTCTCCAAATGCACGTAAATGGTTGCAAACCGAAAGCGGTTCGCCTTGGGCCATCTTTCGCTTTTGGCGGCGCGTAATAAATACGCAAAAAAAGACATGATTGTTCTATTCTGAGGCAACAAACACTGCGCCGCCGTCAATCATCCGGGGCTCACAGGGAAACGTCATGGAATTGCTGCAATCGATGCGAGTGTTCGCCAGATTGGCTGACCTCGGTAGTTTCACCAAAGCTGCCGAGTCGCTGGACATCGGGCGGCCCCAGGTCACCCGCTGTATTCAGGAGCTGGAGAAGTCACTGGGTGTGCGGCTGTTCCAGCGCACAACCAGAAAGGTGGCGCTCACCGCCGAAGGCGAACTGTTCTATCAACGGGTACAGGAAATTCTTGCGGGTATCTGCGCTGCGACCACGATGTTTGATCGTACCGGTGCCACGCTCGTGGGCCGGCTTCGGGTCGATATCCCGACCGCGTTCGCACAAATGGAATTCATCAAGTGCCTCAAAGAATTCACCGACACCTTCCCGGGCATCAACATGGTGCTAGGTGTTACAGATCGAGCCGTTGACCTTGTTGGCGAAGGGATCGACTGTGCATTACGCATAGGTGATCTGCCGGATTCAACCCTGATCGCTCGCCCCATCGCGATGGCAACCATGGTCACGTGCGCAGCGCCCGAGTATCTGGACGCCCATGGCACGCCCGAGACGCTTGACGATCTGGTTGCCCATCGAGGCGTCAACTTCCTGTCTGGCCAGAGCAACAGGACATTGCCTTGGCATTTCTCGGTCCTGGGGCAGGATCGAACATTTGTCAGCAGCACCGCCATCACTGTCACCGAGTCAAATGCGTACGTTCAGTGCGGCGTCTCGGGCTTCGGCATTATTCAGGCCCCCGGCATCACCGTGGCCAAGCATCTTGATAGCGGCGCTTTGGTGGAGATTCTGGAGTTCTGTCGACCGGCCCCTCGACCTGTATCGCTGTTGTACCCGAGCAGGACTCACCTTGCGCCGCAGGTGCAGGTTTTTATCGAATGGCTGCAGGAGCGTTTTCCACAGCTACATGCCGCGTTGCTGGATCGTTAGGATGAGCAACCTGCCTCATTTATGTCGGTTAACCTCGTAATGCAGGCACGCCACCCCCGACGCGAAAATTTTACTTTTCATCAGTGTGAGTGCGGTCCTGTCCTTGATGTTTTTGAACAAGGGAACACCCTGCCCCAGCAGAATCGGATTGATGAATAGCCAATACTCGTCGATAAGGTTTTCCGCCATCAGCGAATGAGTGGCCCCGGGGCTGCCAAACACTAAAATATCGCTGCCTGCGCTGTGCTTGAGCTTGCTGATTTCATCGCTTAAATGGCTACTGATGATCTTGGTATCAGGATGGTTTTTTTCCAGCAGGGTTTTCGACAACACAATTTTCCGGGCGGTTTTATACCAGCGCGAATGCGCATGGTCATGGGCACTGGCATTGGGCTGTTCGGCAGCGGTTGGCCAGTAGGACTCCATCATCTGGTAAGTGACGCGCCCGTATAGCGCGGTGTCGGTCTGCTCAATATGCTGTTCCACATATCCAAACAAATCGTCACTCAGACTTATCCAGCCCAGGCTCGCCATGCCCTCATCGGTGGAAGCAACAAAACCATCCAGTGAAACATGCACGAACGAAACGATTTTTCGCATGACGTTCTCCTCGATTTTATTTTGGTTACCGGGTTCAGTCTGACCACAGTACGGCGAGCCCGCTGTAGCGCTTACTTGTTCAGGTAGGCACTCAGGCGCTCTACAGCAAACGCCTCGAAACCTTCAAGCGCATCGCTGGCAATCGCTTGTTCCTTGCCGTTGTATTCAACAACGGGCACGTAGAAACAGGCATGTTGACCGATCTGGTCGAAAGGAATGTTTTTCTGGTTCACAAAGGGAAAGCCACACCCCATTTCCAGGAGCTGCAAGCGAACCACCTTGAGTTTCTGCCCAACGACCGATGCGTCGCACATCTCCCAATCGATGTTGCGTTTTTCCAGCACGGCAGCCACAGGCTTGTTGCCCATGCGGATGAAGCTTTCAGCCTCCATAGCGAAGTTAATCGGGTTGCCTGGGTCAGAGCAGACACTTGCCACTCGCGTGACAACGAACTCACCGTGGCCTTCAAGTTGAGCCGGAAACTTGCTTTTCTGGCTTTCAAATCCGGGGTAAGTCGATGGAAACGGTTCGGTAGGCATTAGCTGTTTGACCGTCATTCCCTGGGGCATTTCAGGTGTGGAAGCCATGACTGCAGGTGCCAGAGCCGCAGCCAGAATGGTGATGATCGTGTGGCGCTTCACGGCCTTGTTCAAAATAAATTCCACCCTGGAAAGTCAGAAGTTACATCCTGGTGTGTAATCTGAGTCGTCCTCGTCTTGAAGGCAACCCCCACCCAATCTTCTCTCCGGTGATTTACGTATCCAGTGAGTGGATCTGGTGCAGCGCAACCGTGGATTGGCTTAATCGTTCAGCGAGGGTTTAACTCTGTCGTTGCGGGCAGCCCATCGACTGCTGAGGTCGCGCGCACGCTGGCGGACCTTGAACAAGTCGACGGGATCAGACGTGGCTACTCTAGCCGGTGTCAGCCCTTGGTCAGATCAACCAACGGCGTCTGCCGCACCTCAGTTTCCCGCCCACCCTGAATGTCACTCACCTGCTTCAAGGCCTTATCCACCGCCGACTTATCCGCCAACAAGCTGTAACTGATGCGGAACTGCCTGTGTTCCTTCGGCCCAATTGTCGGTACCAGGTTCAGTGGCCGCTGATACCGGCGGTTATAGGAGGGTGTAGTGGTCAACTAATCCCGGACACTGCGTTAAGTTTTTTCTCGGCCTGAGCCGGTGGCAGCCCACCATTAAATTGGTGCGGTCGAATCCAGTTGTACCGGTGCATCAAAAAATGGCTGATATCCCGCTGAGCTTGTTGGACCGTCGCGTAGCCCATGGTCGGTATCCACTCGGTTTTCAGGCTCCTGAACACCCGCTCCATCGGCGCATTATCCCAACAATTTCCTCGCCGGCTCATGCTCTGACGCATGCGATATCGCCAAAGGCGCTGGCGAAAACTCCGGCTTCCATATTGCGAGCCCTGGTCGGAGTGGAACAGCAAACCCTGAGGCTTCCCTCGCTGCTCGTAAGCCATGTCCAAGGCCTTGATGACCAAGTCGGCATCCGGCTTTCCCGACAACGCCCAGCCCACAACACGGCGGGCAAAAAGATCTAGCACAACCGCCAGATACTGCCATTTCCCTTGAGCCCAGATGTAAGTGATATCGCCACACCAGACGTGGTCAGGAGCGGGCACATCAAACTCTCGGTTCAAAATATTAGGGATGTCGGGCCGCTCGACCGTTGCCTTTTTGTAAGCATGCGATCCCGGTTGTTTGCTGACCAACTCCAGCTCGCGCATCAGGCTGCGTACCTTGAATCGCCCGATCTGCTCGCCGTCGTCCTGCATCATGGCCATGATGCTACGGCTACCGGGAGCACTGCGGCCTTGGGTGAACAACTCGCTCACCCGACTGCGCAATCGAAGGCGTTCTACATCC
>NZ_JBUZTL010000047.1:0-13926 GCF_055408345.1 Pseudomonas sp. B424
GTATTCGAAATCGGAAAAGCTCATCTGGCTCATAGGCGGCTCGGATCAGGTGGTCAGGCGTATTTCAGCACATTTGAAAACTTGTTCGGAGATTCCCTAGGTCGTTGTAGCTTTGCAAACAGGTCACATAGCTGTCTGGTGAACTGGGCTTATTCGGCTCGGGGAGGATGAATAGGCCAGCATTGCACTGGCCTATCTTTGGCGTCGGTTACATCTCTTTCAGAAGCTCTACCGCGAACTCTTCGTCGGTCACATAATCAGGCAAGTCTTGTTTGAAGGTCTGCATCAGGTATCCACACACAGGAGACCCGTGACGCAGACCGTCTGATACTGCAGGCTTACAGACGTCCAGAGCTAGCTCAAAACCCTCTTGCTTACCTTGTTGATGGCCAACCAAAAATCCAGCCTCCAAACCTTTGAGATACCCGCTGGCTTCTCCCGCACCGAACCCAGCCTTGTAGCCTTCAAAGAAGTTTTGCTTTGCTACGGGCTCAATTGCTTTCCACATTTCTTCCAAGTTTTCTGGGGTCATAGCGTTCACTCGATTGGACCCACACAATTGGTTTTATCTGTAGGCGGTGTGAGTGGCACCAGGCAGACACACTAAGCATATCCCCCCAGCTTTACTGCCTACCAGCAATGGGCGGTCCAACACAGATTCACAACCCACTGGGGCGATAGTCGCAATCCGAAAATAGCCGCTGCATTGCATGCAGGGTACGAGCAAAGACGCTCTGCCAGTCAGCCTCACTCAACACGCTGAGCCATGGCCGACTGCATGGCTTCGAGAAATTTGGCTGGTTGTTTGATACATGGCGTTGTAACCGGCGTGCTGCCAATGGCAATGACGGTTACCTGCCCATAACCAAGATAACGACCCAGCAGCGACTGATCCATGACAACCGATTCGACCCGAGTAATGGGCAACTCAAATGTCAGGCGTCTAAAAACACCGCTGGCATACGTCAAGTGCTTTGGGTGCAGCTCGATTCTGGTGGAGAAGAAAGTGATCAGCGCACTCCCCAAAGCAGGAAAGCAAGGCACAAATAAAAGCCAGAGAAACGGGTAGGGCGGGCCAAGGCTGATGACAATGGCAACCACTAAAAATGGCACTATGGCCAGAGCTATTCCAATCCAATGCATTTCTGGTTTATAGAGCAAGGGTGCGTTCGATGTTTGATCTGTCATAGGAATGAACCGCCGTAGAGGAGCTGTGAGGGGTGCGTGAGGAGCGATACGTTAAAAAGCGAACAGCCCCAAGGGTCGTTCGCTTTGAGGGGCTATCGGCGTCAATTAGGCTTTTCCAGCAGCGACCGAATCAAACTCAGATTCGGCGTGGTCATGTCGTCCATCCGTGTTGTTGGGTAACTCATTCGGGTGGCGAGGAGATCCAGGCCGGTATCGACACTTTCTTGCGCAGCTTCGAGGTCATCACCATTGAAGAACGCCTCGGTCTCAATTAGATCGTTTCGGGTTGCACTGTAGTCGACCACATTCGCCATCCACGGCATGAGGGCTAAATTGCGCTCTACAACCAAAGCCATCTCCGACTTGTCTTCACGAGATGAGAAGCCAGACCCTACCTCATCGGCGAAGTTGTCATCGAAACCCTCAGCAGCAACGGCTGAGTTGTTGCCATGCCTGATGTTGAAATCGTGGGTTGGTTCGCCTTGTTGATAGGCCTCAAGTGGTATGGACTCCGGCATGTCATCAAAGTAGGAGTCGAGCATCTGGTCCACTGACTCATCGGTCGATGCATGCGGCATATTCGAACCGCCACCACCTGCAGATCCTGATCCAGAGGAATCATCATCGGATTTGGAGAGATCAAGCCCTTGGTTACTGTTGAGGAAGTCGCCAATGCCGGATTGGCTGGCGGCGATGCGAATCATGTTCTCTGGCGCGTCCCTGTCTTCGGCCAACTTTATGAACAGGCTCACGACATCGTTAGGGTTTTTTATGGTCGCGCCATGGATAGCCCCCAGGACACCACTCAGCTCCTCATTTTCATCTTCCAAATCGAGCCCAGCATCGAGGTTGCCCAGCACATCCAAGTGCTGAACAGACATCTCAGAAGCCATCATCTCGTCATTGACGGCTTTCAGTTCAGGGCTTGTTGCTACTCGTGCCTGAATGTCACGTATGGCAATCATCGAGCCGAAGTAAATGGTCATCTCGCGTAGGAGTGACCGCGATTCGTCGCTAATCATTTCACCGAGTTCAACCCACTCAGGCAGCGGGCATATCTCCACAAGCTTGCTAATTTCAAGCTGGGATGGGATGTGAACTTTCGCCATGCGTACGGGCCACCAATGCTTCAGGTAGCACATCTTTGGGTCATCGCTCTTTTCCTGAATCCCGTGGTTGAAAACTTGAGCTTGGTGGATGTCACCTTGGTACATGATGAAGGCTTGGCCAAGCCCCTGTTTACGGATAGCGGTGGGGTTCAAGCGATAGCGCTTTCCAACATTCACTTGCTGAGAGGCGTAAATATTTCCGAGGGAGCCCTCAATGCTGTAATGCCCACGTTCGAGAACAGTGGCTTCCCCAGATAGCTCACACGCGAGCTTTGTGGTGTCGTCGTCATCCAAGTACATGATTTGCTTGAATGCCGAGTTAGCGAGGATTTGTTTGGTTGTTTTTTCAATGTTGAGAAGCATGCCAGGCGCATCTTGCGTCCCAGTAAGCACGCCAAACCCGAGGCCACGAGCTTGGGCGTTGATCATCTCCTGACCCTCAACCAGCATGTACGCATTTTCGTCGTTCATGATGCCGTACGGGATGTCTGAGTTAGTTGGCAGGTTATGGACCACCTTCTCAGCGCTGCCTTCAAACACGGTCCCGAGCCCGACAACCATACCGTTACGTGTTGCAGTCAAAACGATTTTGCCGAGGTTTGCCAGCTCGTCGCCTGACTTTTCCATACTAGGCAGAAGCGTCATGATAATTCGGCCATTCAAGACTGCGTCCTGATAGTCGATCTCACCTTGACCAGTTAGGTAGATGTGGCCGTAGGTGTCCGAGAGAGATGCCAGCGCTCGTGTGAAATATGCCTGAGCAAAACCGAATTGACGGGTGACCTCTTCGTTTTGCTTATCAATAGGCTTCTTTTCGTCGTAGCCAGAAAGTGAACTCAGGTAACCTACCAACGCATCGCGGGAACTCTTACCAATGAAGTTGTTGTGGCAGAGTCCTACGAAATCTTTGAATCCCATGAATCGACGAATGACAGCAGGGTCAATCTGGAGCTTGCCCATATTCCGCAGGTCATTCAGTCCAGGCATGATTGCGGCAACTAGTGCAATGGCTCGCTCTGAGAAGATCTTGTTATCGCCGCCACTTGGCGGCATAAGCGATACCAGGAGCTGCGTATTGGAGTCGGGTGTGCCTCTAGCAAATATGCCAGCATCGTTCGAGCTTCTTGATGCTGGGTCAACGTTTTCAGGATTCTGGCTTTTGATATAGTTCGTGACACGGAAGTCGAAGTCGCGGCCAAAAATTCGGCAGAAAGTTGCAACTTGAAACATTGCTTTAGGTGCAGCTTTTGCATCCTGGAACGCTACGCCGCTCCCGACGCTTAGATAATTGACTATATAAGAAACTATGCTTTCAGTTTTTCCCGCGCCTGTTGTGCCGAATAAAATGAAGTGCTGCGTTAACGATTTAAAGTTTGCCCATATTTCGAGCATGGTAATTCGGCAGAAACCAATATAAAAGCTGCCACGTGATGTATACCATCCACGATTAACGCCGGGTTTGGGGTCGTGCTTGTCTGGTATGTCAGCACCCAGTGGCAAGTGAATTGGCAACACATCAGGCTTGATGTTCACGGCCAATTGCAAGATTGCGTAAACGACTGCAAACAGAAAAAACCAAGCAGGGAAAATGATCAGAATAGGCGCCACTAGGCACGCATAAATAAAAGGAATGTTTGGCTGTTGAAAAGCGTCCCAAATTTTCCCGTAAAAAGATCGATGATCGACTACAACCTTTTCAAGATTGATCTCTTGGCTTTTTTGAATAATTGAGCTTTTCGCACTCATGGTTCATCGTCCTCTTGCGGCTTCCGTGCTTGCGCGCTTTGTGTGCGTTGTTGCTTCTGAGGGGCTACGAATCCAGTCGAATTAACAGGGCCGGTTGAGGCCTCATTAGCATCCCTGATGGTTTTGTTTGCGTCTTCTACCATGCGGCGCTGTGCGTCTTCGCTGTAATCGCCAGGATCAATCCAATGCTCTTTCATCATGGTGTCCAGGTACGCATATACAGCGCTGGCCACCGCTGGTTTAAGCAGTTTCTTCTTCATCAGGTGCTCGACCTGATAGTGAGCCCATAGACCAGCAACCTCCCAGTAAGGACACTGGCCACCATGGGAGCAGAGAAGGATGAATAAGGTGCGGTTGACGGGGCGCAACCATAAGAAGTTTGAGTGGAACAACCGCCCATTGGAGCGGGCAAGATCCAGAACGCCATACAAGACGTTGTAGCGATGGGCGTGTATGTCCGCGACTGCCTTTATGTCTTCACGGCTTTCATACTTGGCGATTAACTCATCGGCGCCTGTAATGTCGCAGTGATGGGGCGTAGTGGGGTTCCAAGCCTTATCGTATTTTGCCTCGACGAACGAAAAAGCCATTTGGTTAATCAGCTTCATAGCTTCGCCTGCGTTACCAGCCGCCTGAGCGCAGAACGCTGCGTAAAGCCCCCTTTCCATCGGTGGCAGTGATTTTGACCCTGTCCACAATGGTCCTAACTGAGCAGAAAATGCCTTGTTGGCGCGAGGAAGGTTGAGAGCGGTATACCGATAGTGGGGTAGTTTTGACCGCTTATATTTAAACTCTTGAAGCTTTTCATCTTTGCTGAAAGGCGGAATGGGGATCATCTTTTCCTCATCCACACTTGCCTTTGGGTCCAAAACCCCTGTTTTTCCTTTAGCGTGCGTCCAAAGAAGTTGGTTGTCTAATCCAAAGTCGATTGGTATGGCATAAGTACGCCATGGCCCATCATAGAGATGCATATCCAGCAAGTTTTTCCCTTTAATGATCGCGCTAGCGGGGAAGTGCTCAGCTTGAATTTCTATAAGGTCATATACGTTGTTAATCTGCCTGCGGTATTTAAACCGTTTGATACCTTTGCGGGTCTTCCAGCCAAAGTAAATCATCAATGCCGCGACGGGCCACCTGAGGACATAGCCATGCAACAAGAAGAGTTTGTAAAGCGCTTCTATCCCATAACCAGAAGGTTTGATTTTTGGAATATTTTTAAGCGAGTTAATCAGCGAGCTGTATTCAGCATCTGTCATTAAAAAAGAAAGGTGCGCATACACATACTTGAAAACAAAAAAAGAGGAGTAAAAACTGAACCACATTATGATTGGGCGCAATGCCCACCATAATCCATATACGAGAGCAATTGTGAGAACTAGAAACACGCCAAATTCAATTAGCCCGCTCGCTGGATTCTGTTCGTTCTTCATTTTTGATCACTCGCATAGAGCTTGGTAAACGCTTTCAATAATTTATCAGCGTAGATTTTGTTGAATTTCGGAGTTGCTGAATGATAATTGGCAATCATTCGAAGATAGTCATCTTGAGTTCGAACGTTAGCCAGTATGCTTGGCGTGATAACACTTTTTAAGTGGCGCGCAGCTACCATTGCGTTGACGCAACCATCATTACGTAGTCGCTGTTCATCAACTCCAATTGATGCGAGTTCTTTGCGGTGCATCGAGTTAATTTGAAATAGCCCTATATCATAGGTGCCATTGCTGTTCGCCCTACTGTCCCTCCCCACAGTTCCGCCTTCTACCATCAAAATTGCAAAAAGAATGTCAGTGTGAATTCCATATTTGGCAGACGCCCGCTCAATGCATTGAGTGCTTAGCGGGCGAATGCGGTCGGCACCGAAAGAGCTGCCAACCCATAGAGCCGCTACGCAAGCGATGAGACAGGCGCGTAGAGGGTATTTAGCCAAGGCGCTGTTCTTTGTTTTGATCCATGGCTGCTTTCGACAACTCGCGGCCAGGATTCAGGGTGCGAATGGCACTTTCACAGGAAAGCTCGATACCCTGATACACGGATTCAAAGCGCTCAATGACAGCAGATAACGGATACCCGTTTACGGTTGCTTCTTGTCGTGCTTCTTTTGGCATTTCTCGCAGGTTTGCAATCGTATCTGTGATACCGGCTTTCCATGACTGCGCCATCATTTCCCCGGCACTACTGAGCAGGCTATTCGCCATGTAGGAGCGCTCGGTAGGCTTGAGGGTGAAGCGATCAGTCAAGTCGTCGAGGGTGCCTTGAACTACACGCTCATTGAAGTAAGTGCTTATTTCCTGAGCAATTTTCTTCGAGTCGGCGTGAAAGTAGTTGAAGCACTGATACTCGGCCATGACGTTACATGTGGCCATCATCAGAGCGTTGGCTATTTCAAGGTCAGGGCTCGCTGAAGGGTAAGCGACGGCGCCGAGTTTGGTTGCCGCTTGCGCGTAGTCGATCAGGGGCTGAATAAAGCTGTCATCTGGCTTGTCCAGGACTGACGTATTCCCCTCAACAAGACTGTTGGTGATCAGCTTGATCACTTGGCCCGAGACTGTGGCTGAAAGCCATGCTGGCGCCTCGCCTTCTCGCAGCCCATATGCCTCCAGCACTTTGTTCGTGCCTACATTTGTGCGCATCAGCACTTTCCCCATCAGCGTGTTCGCTTGCTCGGGAGAGGCACCGTGTTTGCTTACTGCTTGCAAAATAGGGGCGAGCACCTTAACGCCATGGGCTGCAGCTTTCACTGCGGCATCGACGGTTTCGTCCCGCTCTGACCGCTGCTCGATTTGCAAAAAAGCATTTGCAATCACATCGTTCACGTTGGCCTTGAAACCGCCTTCCGGTGTCCTCCCTGTTTGTCGGCTTGTTAGAGCGTCTTCCATGTTTAAGGCCGTTAGTTGAGCATCCAATTCAGCATCAGATAGGCCGTGGTTATTACGGGAATTTTCATCCATAAGAGTGTGTAATCCTTATCGCATAGAGCCGAAAGAAACGGCCCTGCTAATTTGTGGTTTTTCAGGTTGCTCAACGGTCCCCATTCTTTGATCAAGCATGGTTTGTTGAAGCAAGGTTTTTGTGTAGAGATTCGGCAGATTTATCACGAGTTGCACTCGGTCATTCGACTCTAGTGCCTCGGTTACCCACTGCGTTTGGAGGTTTTCTAGATAGGGTTCAATAGGAATGACTTGTTGATGACTTGGTAGCGCTAGCCATTCTTCTGGCGTGTATCCGAGGTCTTTCATACCGACGCAGATACAGTGTTCCAGAGCTGAATCAAGCAGAGCCATACCCTTACTGGCATTGATTGACCCACTCTGCATTACACAAAGATTGCCGTAAGGGGAGCTGTCATCTTCCACCATGGTGAAGGGCAACATGTTCGCCCCATGGGGTGACAGTCCTCCAAGCCGAGCCAATGCATCAGCGTGAATTGCTAACGCCCAGGTCAACGGACCAGCCTCATCCACAGCCACTGCGGCGTTAACGATTTCACTACCCAACGAAAACGCTTTTGCGCCCATTTGACCAGCTCTGAATTCGAGCACCTCTGAAAACCGCCTGAAGGTGTCGAAGGGGTAATTGGACTGGCTCATGAATGCGCTCTGCACCAAAAAAAATGTATCGTAATACTGTACGTGATAATTTTAGTGATGTGTAGGCGTTGCCGTTGAGCGCGGATTGTACGTAGATCTCTTTAAACTCAAGGCTTAGAGCTGGGTTATGCTCAAAAGAATTGGGTTTTGACGGTGTGTTCGTTGGATAAACCAAACAACTTGGAGGTGTTATGCCTAACAGAGCTGAGTTACAGGGTGCTCGTGACATGCTGCTCCAGCAGGCTTACCAATTAGGGAAGGATGCCGCTACTGGGCAGGGGACAGAGCGGCTAGCGGACGAATTTCAACGGCTCCACCACCAAGATAACGAGTTGGTCCATGAGTTCATGCGAGGAGTGCATGAGCAAAGTGCCACTCACCGTAGCTACCAAGGTGTTTTGCTGGAGCATGGGCGGGCTAAATACAACAATGACCCCCGAGCTAAGATGAGCTACTTCGTCACCCTTGAAACGCCAAGAGGGAAAAAGTCGATTTGGGGGGTTGATTTGGAGCGGGCGATGAGGACCAGTCCCAGTGAAATTGGCGACATCGTTCAACTTGATTTCAAGGGCAGCAAGATCGTAACCGTTGATGCCGATATTCTCGACAGTCATGGGGACGTCATTGGCACCGAACCGTTAACAACTTCGCGCAATATATGGTCAGTTACGAAAACTGACGGTGCGGTGTTGGGCGCGCGCCAGCCTGTAAGTTATGCCGCAAACTCGAAAGTGCCGACAAAGGCGGGGGCGAGGCGTGAGGGTAGTCCCAGCGCCATGCTGGGTTCAAGTGGGCTTAGTGGCCTCAAGAACCTGTTGTCATTCGGAGGTAGTAGAGTCAATGCCAAGGTTGCCGATTACAGCCAGCATCGGGCCGAAACAGATCTTGCCGATGCGCTACGCACGGCAGGTAATCATATCGCGGCGCTTAAGGAATCTGGGTTGTCACCTCTCTCAGATGCCAGTCTCAATGATTCTGGCAAAGCTGATTTGCTAAAAGCATTTCTCGCAGACTCCACCCATACCGATCAAGTCTCTGAATTCGCCAGGCACCTCGACAAGCTAAGTGACCTGTCGGCAATCGTCATGGCTAAAGGCGTAGGTAAGGGGCTCGATGATCGAGCCGTACTGCGCAAGGCCGTAGACCCCATCAAGGATTTTATGAATGAGCATGAGCCTATCCTCAAAGCGCTGCACGTTGACAATGCATCGCTGTACGAGCGACTTGAGGGTGCCGTTCAGAACCTTTTGAAAATGTTAACCGATCTACTTGAGCGGGTTGGCGGGATGTTCAAATCTAGCAATGCTTCGAGGTCGGGACCACAAGTAGGAACCTAGGAGACGCCCACCAACTGCCAAGCCAAGCCTAGCGCCTGCAGGGTGGCTGCGTTGTACTCGATGGCGTTAGTCGCTTCGGCGGCAAGTGGATCGAGCAGCCCTAGCATCCTTCGACACCGGCCCATACTTCTTAAAATCCCCCGATGAATCACCTGTCAATGCACTGTATACGAGTCATGTGCTAAGATTTGTTCATAAATGCATTCTATTCGGTGCAATATGGAAGCAATCGGAAGAACCATCAAAAAGCTACGCAAAGAGAAGGGCCTGAGTCAGGCCGGACTGGCAAGCCAGTTGGGCATGAGCCGTTCGACGATTTCAAGCATCGAGAACAATACGATTGCCGAGATTGGTATACGGAAGGTGGAAGCCATTTTGAACCTTCTTGGGCATACCTTATCGGCAGTACCAGTTCGCCGCCGCCCGACCCTCGACGAGTTGAAGGAGTCCAACTTACATGACCAATAAAGCTTTAAATGTCTCTGTGCGAGGGGTCTCGGTTGGAGAGTTGGCGCGAGCGGATACTGCCAAAAAAGGTACCTCTTTCAGGTATCGCAACTCTGCTGAGGACAGCCAAGCCGTATCACTGACGATGCCTCTGCGACGAGACGATTAGAAGGCTACTTGGGCATGGAAGATTTTTGTGTCCTGTCGGGTTGGTCCTCAAACCGTAAATACGATGGTAGTTATGAGGGCTGCGCTCGCCAGATTAAGCAATTGGTTGACCCGCCACTGATCCAAGAATCGCTGCTGCAGTTCTTCAAAAACGTTGCGCTGTCGGCAGCGGTTAAAGGAGGTGATTTTCACGGAAAAAATGCCTCCCTCATATACGACCACACTGGTGATGACGCGATAATCAAGTTGGCGCCAGCGTACGACATCGTGACGACTACTCCCTACAAGCCTCAGGACATGATGGCGATGCTCATGGAAGGCAGTAAGGCATTTCCGAAGCACAAAAGGCTTTCACAGTATGGCCGTGTTATGTGCGGTATGTCCGAACGAGTCGTAGAGAGAACGATGCAGGAGATCGCTGACGGTGTGAGTGATGCTCGTAAAGAAATGATTGAGTACATTGAGGACAACCCTCAATTTGAGCTTGTTGGCGCCAAGATGTGCGAAGCATGGAATGCAGGTGTGACGCTCAGTCTCCTGTCGGATAAGCGGACCCTCACAGTTGACCTAGGTGAGAATAAGAAACCAGCTCCAACCATGAAAGGCCCTGGCATGTGACTATGCTGTTCCTGCCATGACCCTTACATCTCAAGCCCAGCTCCGCGTTGGGCCTAGTGCGTATACGTACGCTAAATCTTGAATCTGATGAGTAGAGGTAACCCTGAGTGGGCAAAAAGAACGACGGTAAAATTGAGTTTGATGATGGCGGATCAAAAGCAGGCGCCTCTATCAATAAAACGCTTAAGGACATCGAAGCGTTGCTGACCGGAGGTGAGCTTAGTCCGGATTACAACGCCAAAATGCGTGTGGAGCTGCGTGCAAAGCTTTTGGAGGCGTTTGAACAGGTTGGTAAGTCTTGGTACCGCAAAGGCTTCAATCGTGGCCACAGAGAGTCCTTCGAGCAGCAAGAGACCCATGGCGAGGTCCCACGCGTGCTTAGGACGACTACAAGTCGATGTCTCACTGCTTCAAGTAAGAAGCGAAAGTACAAATTGCTGTCTCGCATTCGGAATAAATCGTGATGGCATGGCAGTTGAAGGTGATTCAGTTATCGGGCTCAGATGAGCAAGCCTGACCTTCGCTCTATGGCGCAGATCAACCCAGGTGAGCTGGTATTGGCATTGGGGCCGGTGTGGGTGGCTTGTACCGATGCGCTGCCTTGGAATGACTTCCGCTCCCACCTGCGATTTGTGGTGTACAGCCCGGCGTATGGTGGCGATATGTTCATCTGTCGGTTCCATCTCAGCGGCGCGAACTGGTGGCATCAGGGAATGCAGATGGGAATTGGAGGGGTGACTCATTGGCGGGTTGCTGACGACAACGAGCAGGATTTTACAGCAACAGCTAGGCAAACCCCCGAAGCTAGCCAACCTGTAGACCCCGAAGCGCTGTTAATGCTGCAGCGCTGGTGGAACTGGTACGCGGAGTACCGTGGAATCGAGCAGTAATACCCTGAAATAGCCATGGAACACCTCAGGCCATGCTCTCTGCTGCCTGAGTTGAGCCTGATGGCGAGCCCCAGCTAATCCAGCGTCCAGTTGCCATCAATGGCAAAACCGTTAATCAGCATGTCCATGCCATAGGCTTGGCAAGCACAACATAATTCCTCATGCTGTGTTTTTATACAGCTGTAGGGGCATTTGCTGTGTCTTGGTTTACATCTGATGACGAGTTTGAAATTCCTGCGGATATTTTGGATCGGCTGGAGAATCGAATAGATGTCGCATCCCGCTTCGATGAACCTGAGCGCTCCAGTGTCGTGCGTGTGGTCGACATCTACCAGAAAATTCGCTGGCGCAATGTTCAGCTGGAGACAGAGCTGATCGCTGCTCAAACCAATATGGGTTACATGCGAGAGCAGATCGAAGATCTAGTCCGAAGACTTCGCAAGACTGGCGATGAACCCAAACGGTAGGTGCCAGGTGCGTTAGTGCAACCTAGGGGAAGCGTTGCTTCCTAGCGCCTTGGTGGCGGGGTAGAGCAATCAGCGTGTAAGACAAGGACAATGATCTAAAAGCGCACTGCGCGGATTGTACGATCCAAATGCAAAGGGGAAGAGATCACAGATCTCGGGCATTTGGATTTTCAGAAGTTTGGCAAAGTTAATTGCCTTTGGCCGCGCTCACTCCTGCGTAATCCGAGAGATTGCTCAGTCACAGAAACCCGCGTAGAAGCGGCTTTTACGTTTTTGATCCATTCCTTGCCTGGATACAAGGTCACCTCAAAGTCAATTGGAGTGGGGCGCCCACGTGGTCGACGAACTGGAAAAATCTCCTCGATGTCATAATCCTCAAGCAATCCATCGACTTTCATTTTGTTCAATTCTTTGGTCAGCGCAGCCATGCTCCCTGCTATTCGCACATGGTTCAGTCCAGCAGTGAGACGCTTCATCTCACACAACCTGAACGAGAATGGCGTCGATGTGGAAATGTTGGGGGCAATGTAGTGCATGTACCTGATCAGGTATGCACCAGGTGGGGTGTAGTTCTTAATGATCCCCATTGGAAATTGACGATAGGTGACGTTGAGGATTGCGTGAGCGATCAGAGGATGGAGTTTAACCCTCCACACATCATCCCCATTTGAGACCTCAAGCTCATCTTTGTTGCGCTCAAAACCGGGCAAGATGGGGTCGCGGTTGTCTTTGAGCAGGTTTTCGCCTGAGCCGATTGTCATGATGCTGCTAGACAAGACCTCTAACGCTTCGCGAATCTGCGTGTTGCTCAGGGTGCTACCCATCGCCTTCAGAGTACGGGCTAAGCCACTGATGGAGAACTTCACGTAGTAAGCAACTTCGCCCTTGACCGAGTGCGTTTCGGCCTGAAGACATGCATGGTGAATGATGGCTTGTTCAACGGCTTGCTCTTTAACACCAGGATACCGACGTTGCGGCTTGGAGTTTTTCCGGTTCGGGTAGTAGGTGCCAGGGAAAAGTGTGATGCGGGCTGCTTGGTCACCAATGTTGAAATCAATAACGTGATCGTTAGGAACCGTGCCGTCTTTGGTATTCAGGTGCTCGCCGCTGTACTTGGGGATCTGCTCCCACAAAGCAATCACATTCCCAAGACCATTGCGCTCCAGATCACTGTTACACAAGAAGCCTTGGAACAGCCGCAGAGCTTCAGTTGGACGGTTTACCGGAGGTGTCGGTTTAGGCGTGAAAGCGCCTTCTTTACCGAAGAGTTTGATTTTCTCTTCTGTGACAACAGAGGGATTCGACATCCGGTAACTCCTTTGGGGGAGGATGGCTCGTAGCAATTGAAGCGAACGATAGACGTCCCTGGCGCAGGCCCGCAACAGGGGTAAGAGATAAAACGGCGTTTAATCAAGAGATGAATCAGGCGTTATTCATTGTTTCCTGAGCGACTCCATACGTCGTATAGCCCTCAACCCCCAGCGGGCCGTGCGTTATAGCCGAAAGACCCTGCTTGAAAAAAACTTTCAGCCTGTGGTTCATTTGTTGGCCGGTTTGTGATGTTTTTGGCGATCTCGCCCTGATCGCAGCGACCCAAAACTCCGAACTAATCAAACTGGCTTTCAACCTCGATGATCTCGACAGCAGCAGCGACCAGGCTGGTGTGCTTCAGTGAGATGAAAGAATTGAAGGAGAAGGAGAAAAGAAGAGAAGGGAGATTCTTAAAACCCCAGTCTTCATTGGGGCTGGACCCGAATAAGAAGTGATTTATCTCCTTGTTATCGCTGGGTTTATCTCTCGGTTTAACAGGGGTTTGTCTCTTTTACGTTCTGAATATCAGCTGATTTATCTCTCGGCTTTTTAGAAAAATACGTCATGGTTGCGTGCCCTCCACCGATTATCGCCGGATCTATCTCTCGGTCATGGTCTATTAAGGGGCTTTTTATCTCTTGGCATCCCTCTTTTACCTGTGGATATGTGGGTTTCGACTGGTTGAATTCTGACCACTTTTGAATATGTTGCGATCTATCTCTTGGTTATTGCCGTTTTCATCTCTTGGCGCCGTCATGCCTCGGTGGCGCAAGTGAAAAGCCAAGATTGAGCGTAAAGCCTCTTGGGTCAGGCTCATCTAGTTTATGCACTGAATATCGCGAGTTTTGTCTCTGGGGTTTGCGGGGTTTGATCCTCGCAGGGCCCCTGCAGCAGCTGCAGCCGTGAATATCGAGCGATCTATCTCTTGGTTTTACGAGGTTTCATCTCCTGCAGGGCTGCTGCTGTAGCGGCTGGCGCGAATATCGGGCGATCTGTCTCTTGGGTATACGCGGTTTCATCTCCTGCAGGGCTGCTGCTGTAGCGGCTGGCGCGAATAT
>NZ_JBUZTL010000048.1:0-9162 GCF_055408345.1 Pseudomonas sp. B424
ATAGCGACACGATATGAGCGACTGGCCAGGAATTACCAGTCGATGTTATCCCTTGTGTCTGCTGTCATATGGCTCGCCTGAATGAGAACACCCCCTAGCAAGATTTTATATAGGTACTACCATGTGGAGTATCCTCATTCCCTTTGGTCACGTTTATGAGAAAATCCTGCTTGACCGTAATCTCAGCGTTTTTTTTCTGTTTTCACAACTTCTGCATGGCTAATGATTCAAGTACTTTGCCTGTACAATTCGAGCTATGTGGAGAGGCCCAATCGAAAGCGATTCATCAGTTGAATACAAGGCCAAAAAGCGTAGCCACAATTGTGAATAATAAAACAGCAAAAGTAATTTTTGTTCAGTTAGACGGTGCGAGCCTGATGATTAGCTGCGATGCCGAAGAAAAACGAATGGTGATCGAAAGGACGGAAGAAGAAGGAGATTTAGCCTACGGTCTTCGAGGGTGACGCTTCACTATGCTCTATCGTGACGAGCGTCCCTCCGAACTTGGTCGATTCATTATACCGCTACTTTGTCATCCCTCTGAACGAACACAAGACCATTTAAGGGGCTAAAATAATTTAGTTTAATGGGCAAGTGGAAAATCTTTGAAGGTCAAACTATAGTGATTTTGTTTAATGTTTGCTCCTATACGTTGCGTTTTTTTGACCGCCTGAACCCCATTTTTCACGGCGGTCATTTTTTACCCCCTAGGCTCTGTACGTAAAGTATTGTCGCAAGCACCGCATAGCGCAGGCCAATGAGACCATCGCCGCAAAACTTGTTGCGAGCTTGTCGAAGCGCGTCACGATGCGACGGTTCTCCTTCAGCCAGCCAAACATGCGTTCGATGATGTTGCGCTGCCGATATTTGGGGCGATCAAAAAGTCGAGGCAATCCTGGCTTGGTTTTGCGCTTCATGCTTCGCAACGGAATGACTGGCTGCATGCGATAACGATCACAATACTGGCGCAGCGCTTCAGCGTCGTAACCCTTGTCAGCCAGCAACCAGCGGCAACGCTTGCGTGGGCGACCGCGCAGGCTGGGTATGCAAGCCTGATCGAGTAGCGGTTGGGCATAGGCTATATCGCTGGCTTGTCCGCCTGACAACAGGAAACGCAGAGGCACACCATTGGCGTCGCACAGCATGTGAATCTTGGTCGTCAGGCCACCCCGGCTGCGCCCGAGCGCGTGGTCTTGCGGTTCTTCAAATCCCCTTTTTTCCCGGCACCTGATGAGGCCCGGGTTGCTCGTACGGCAGTGGAGTCGATCATCCATGTTTCCAAGTCAATCAAACCCTGCTCATTCAATCGGATATGAAGACGCTTGAGCATCTGATCAAAAGCTCCGCAATCACGCCATCCCCGGAACCGTTGATAGATCGTTGACCAAGGGCCGAATCGTTCGGGCATGTCTCGCCAGGCTGCGCCAGAGCAAAGCACCCAGAGAATACCGTTTAGCATCAGGCGATCATCGGCCCGAGGGCGCCCGGTGCGCTGATTTTTGGTGAAGATATCTGCAACCAGATCCCAGGCTGCGTCGGGGAGTTCATACCGCTTTGCCATCTTGGCCTCCTGGCTTTAATGGCGGTGTATTTTACAGAAAATCGTATTTCTTGGGTTTACGTACAGAGCCTAGAGATTGCATGCAAGCTTGTCAAACAGGCAAGGTTTCCCTTTGTAAGCGACTCAACAGCGCGGTTTTTCATCGCACATTATGGCTTGCCGGCGTCTTACAAGGCGCGGTTGCTCTAGCGTAATGGGGACTGAGTGATTGCACAGTGCCATTGTTTTTTGCCGACCGACCCTTCACCATCGATTGATTCTGCGTCTCTTTCTACGGACTGAAACCATTGGCGGCACGTTTTACTCCCTCGCGGTTTCTGTGCTGGCTGTTTTCAGCGCTGCTGCTGGCTGGCTTATTGCCTGGCGGGCTGCATGCCGATTGGGATTTCTCCCAGATCAGCCGGCGCGCCACCGCGCTCTACGGGCCGTTGGGTGCGGGTCAGCAGCGTATTGATGACTGGCAGCAACTGCTGGCCACGCAAAAACAAGGCAGCGAGACGGAGCAGCTCAAGGTGGTCAACCTGTTCTTCAACAAGCGCGTGCGCTATGTCGAAGATATCGACTTGTGGAACCAGGTCGATTATTGGGAAACGCCCATCGAAGCCCTGTGGAAAGGCGCCGGTGATTGTGAAGACTATGCCATCGCCAAGTATTTCAGCCTGCGTCACCTGGGCGTCTCCAGCGACAAATTGCGCATTACCTACGTCAAGGCATTGCGGCAGAATCGCGCCCATATGGTCTTGACCTATTATTCGACGCCAGAGGCCATGCCCCTGGTACTCGACAGCCTGATCGATGAAATCCAGCCTGCCAGCCAACGGACCGACTTGCTGCCGGTCTACTCCTTCAACGCCGAGGGCTTGTACCTGCCGGGCGCCAAGGGCAACAAAAAGGTCGGCGACACCAAACGCCTGTCGCGCTGGCAGGATGTGTTGAAAAAAATGCGTGCGGAAGGCTTCCCAGCCGAGCCGGCCAACTAGGAGTAACTGTTCAGATGTCACTGTTCAAACAGCTGTTGATCGCTATCTGTCTGTTCCTGGTGGTCGCCTTCAGCGGCAGCTTCATGGTCAGCCTGGAAAGCTCGCGTACCCAGTACGTGAACCAACTGCGCTCCCACGCGCAGGACGCGGCGACCGCCCTGGCGCTGTCCCTGACACCCAATATCGACGACCCGGCGATGGTCGAGCTGCTGGTCAGCTCGATTTTCGATAGTGGTTATTACGCCAGCATCCGGGTGATCGATGTGACCAACGACCAGGTCATCGTCGAACGCAGTGGCATCCCCGACAACAACGGCGTGCCCAACTGGTTCGTCAAGCTGATCGGCCTGGAACCGGCCGGTGGTGACGCCCTGGTCAGCCGTGGCTGGGAGCAGGCGGCGCGGGTCGAGGTGGTCAGCCATCCGATGTTCGCCCTGGCCAAGCTGTGGCAGAGCGCCCTGGGCAGCCTCGGCTGGTTATTGCTGTGCGGCGCGGTGAGTGCGGTGCTGGGCGCGCTGTTGCTGCGCCGGCAACTCAAGCCTTTGGACTACATGGTCAAACAGTCCCACGCCATTGCCCGCCGCGAATTCCTGAGCCTGCCGGATCTGCCGCGCACCCCGGAACTGCGCCGCGTGGTGCAGGCGATGAACCAGATGGTGGAAAAGCTCAAGGCCCTGTTCCAGGAACAGGCCGAGCGTAGCGAAAAACTGCGGGTGGAGTCCTATCAAGACAACCTCACCGGCCTGGCTAACCGCCGTTACTTCGAGATGCAACTCAATGCGCGGGTCAGCAACCCCGAAGAAACCAGCTCAGGCTACCTGCTGGTGTTGCGGGTCAAGGACCTGGCCGGCCTCAACCAGCGCCTCGGCGGCCAACGCACCGACCAACTGCTGCAGGCGGTCGGTGAACAGTTGCTGCGCCAGTGCGAGCCGTATCCGGAAACCCACAACCTGGTCACCCGTATCCGCGGTGGCGAGTTTGCCGTGCTGGCGCCGGGGCTGATGCGTGAAGAGGCGTTGCAGCTGGCGCAGAACCTGGAAAGCACCCTGCAAAGCCTGCAAGCCACCGGCGCCAGTGACGTTTCGCCGGTTGCCTGTATCGGCCTGGCGCCGTTCAATCATGGTGATTCGCCGCAAGCCCTGTTGACCCTGGCCGACCAGGCGCTGGCCCAGGCCGAAACCCAGGGCGATGTCAGTTGGGTGTGCCTGGACCACAGCGCAGCTGCCAGCGTCGGCGACGACCATCATGCCTGGCACACACTGCTGGACCAGGCGCTGACCCAACATCGCTTCGAGTTGTACTTCCAACCGGTGGTGGCCAGCCAGGATCCGCAACTGGTCCTGCATTACAAAGTGCTCTCGCGCTTGGTCGACGGCCATGGCCACACGATCCCGGCCGGCCGTTTCCTGCCTTGGCTTGAGCGGTTTGGCTGGTCGGCGCGCCTGGATCGGGTGATGTTGGAGCTGGTACTCAAACAAATGGCCAGCCATGAGCACTCGCTGGCCCTGAACCTGTCTGCGGCGACCCTGGCAGACCCGCAAGCCCTGAACCGAATCTTCGACCTGCTACGCCAACATGCCAACCTGGGCCCGCGCCTGACCCTGGAAATCGGTGAAGAGCAACTGCCCGAACAGGCGGTGCTGGAGCAGTTGACCCACCGCCTGCGGGAGCTGAACTTTTCCCTCAGCCTGCAACGCTTTGGCGGGCGCTTCAGCATGATCGGCAACCTGGCGCGCCTGGGCCTGGCCTACTTGAAGATCGATGGCAGCTACATCCGCGACATCGACCAGGAAAGCGACAAGCGCCTGTTCATCGAAGCCATCCAGCGCGCAGCCCACAGCATCGACTTGCCGCTGATTGCCGAGCGGGTCGAAACCGAGGGTGAGTTGCAGGTAATTCGTGAAATGGGGATTTTTGGCGTGCAGGGCCAGCTGTTTGGTGAGCCGGCGCCCTGGCGCTGAGGCCGTGGCCGGCCTCAGATCAGGCCGGTCTCATCATCATTGATCAGGTGGCTCAGGCCACCCAGTGATTCCCGGGCGTTGCTGCGGTCCTTGAGCTTGGCTTGCGCGGCGACCGGCAGGTCCGTCAGGTTGATTACGCCTTTCTGGATCAGCACCTGAATCAAGTCTTCCAGCACCCGGATCATCTCCGAGTCACTGTGCTTGAGCTGCTTGAGGCTCAGCTCCGCTTCTTCATTGGCAAACCAGGCCTGGATCTCATGATGATCCGCGGGCAGGGTGCCCGTCGATTCGGCGAAGGCAACCGCTTCGGCGCGAATCAGCTCACCCTGTGCATCACGTTGCACGTAGAACATTGAACATCCCTCATGAGAAGAACTGACGACAGCCTGTCAGAGCATAGGCCAACGGCGCGCGATTGGGCGTGAGTATGCCGTGCAATCGCGACCCCATGCCAGTGAACGGTGGCCGCAAATGAATCGGCCGCCTCAAGAGGCGGCCGGTTCAGTGGTTCAGCTTAGGTGTGATCGACCTTGATGGTCGGGTCAGCACCACTGATCAACGAATTGATCGTCTGGCCGGACCAGTTGTTACCTTCCAGCTTGATCGTCACATCCGCATTGGCCAGGCCGCCGGCGGCGTTGAGCTTGCCTTCGGAGCTGATCTGCAGCGTTGTCACGTTATCCACCGTGGTCAACTTCAGGAAGTTGTCGATGGTGCCGTCGGTTTCACCCTTGAGCAGGTCACGCAGGTCAATGCGGTCGCCTTCCAATGCCTTGAAGTCCTTGATCACATCGTTGCCGACGTCACCGGATCTCCAGACGAAGGTATCGGCACCGGTGCCGCCGATCAGGATGTCATTGCCCTGGCCGCCGATCAGCGTGTCGTTGCCGGTACCGCCCAACAGGATGTCGTTGCCCTTGCCACCGTCCAGGTAGTCGTTGCCGCCCTGGCCGAACAGGATGTCATCACCCGAGCCACCCAGCAGGGTGTCATTGCCGTCCTTGGCACCCGAGGTGTTGAACTCGTTGTAGTGCTCGGTGATGTACTTATGCACATCCTGGCCGGTGACTGCAGACACCGCCACGCCGTTTTTCCCTGCCACGTAGGACTGGATGTCGTTGTAGCCTTCGCCGGTAACACCCGTGAAGCTCACCAGGTCGCCGAACAGGATGTCGTTGCCGTCACCGCCATCGACACGGTCGGCACCCGGCAGGGTAGCCTCGCTGTGACCGAGGATGGCGTTGGCCAGGTCCTTCGGATCGATGTTGCTTTGTGGCTTGTTGTCGCTGTCGTACGGTGCCAACTGCTCCAGGCCGACCCCGCTTTTAAGACCGATGGCTTCTACGCCACCCGTTGACAGGCCTTTGAGCAATGCAAACGCGCTCTGGGAGTTGCTGGTGGTGGGCCCGTCGGTGTAGTTGCCATAACCGTCACGAACGGATGTCTCATAGGTGCCATCCCCTTGAGCGTGGATGATCCCCCGGTCGTACCCTGAGCCGTAGTACCCTGAGCCGTAGTACCAGAGGGTCACCTTACCGGCAGCGTTGATCTCAAGGGAGACATTCGACTCGATGTTGATCCGGGTGGCGGTACCTATGGTGTAGTTGTTCATGTTGACGACATCATCGAGTCTGACGTTACCGTACAAGTACGGGTTGGTCTGCTCGGCGCGCTGGTAGAACGTCGGCTCACCGTCGGTGATGAAGTACGTGGTGTTGATTGCATCCTTGTTGCCAGTCGCCTGGGCACTTTGGAAGAAGTTGGATGCAGACTTGAACACGTCTTCGTAGTTGGTGCCGCCGGTCGACACCATCTTATCCAGGACTTTCTGCAACGCCTCCAGTGCACCTGGGTCTTTCAGGTTGACTGTAACCGTGCGATTGACCTGGTCACTGAAATCCGCGAGGAAGATGTTCACGACCCCGGAGGTGCTGGAGCCGATACTGTTTTTCAGTGAGTTGAACACGGTGGTCAGCGAGGCTTTCGCCGCCGCTACCGAGTCCGAACCCATACTGCCCGACGTATCGATCATGAACGCAATGTTGTAGTTCTTGCCCTGAACTACGTTCAGGCCCGAAACGTCCGCCACGATGATGTCGTTGCCACTGGTACCGGTGACGTTGTCATCGCCCGAAGTCGCCGTGCTCCCGCTATAGGTTGCCGGGTACACCTTGACCGGCAGATTGGCCACGGTTGTGGCCGAGCCGCCGAGGCTTTCGGTGGAGGTCGACGTCACGGTCAGGTTGTACTGGCCGCTGGTGTAAGGCAGTGGCTTGAGGCTCAGGTTGTTGAGGTTCCAACCGGTGACGTCCACTTCGGTATGGCCCTGGGTCGCCGTGAAGGTATGCCCGGCACCGTCGCTGAGCACTGCGCCCACCGGGATGCTGCCAATCTTCACGCTCAGGGTTTCCGAACCGTCGGTATCGGTCAGGCCGGTGGTGACTTTGGTCAGTTTGACCGTGCCGTTTTCCAGCCCTTCGTTGAGCTTGTACGCGTCGTAGTAACCCTGGCCGTTTGTACCGTGCAGATCCGACACTTGCGCGCCGGCGCTGATCAGGTCGTTGATGCCGGTGTAGATCGGCATCGTGGTGTTGCTCAGGTTGGTCGCGGTGCCACCGTTGACCGACAGCTTGAGATCAAAGCTGCCCGGACCTGATTGGTTGGCATGGTAGATATCAATGCTGTAGTAGCCGTTGCTGGTTGGGGTGAACGTACCGTTGAACTGGCCGGAGTTCGAGCCCCAGGTACCGCTAGCCACATCTTTGCCGCCGATATTGACCAGGATGCTGTCATCGCCGTAGCCGCTGAAGGTGTACGACTTGCCGGCTTCCAGGTAGATCAGGCCGGAGGTCTTCGAGCCTGCACCGCCAGGCACATCTGCAGTAGGTAGGACGGTGGTCGAAACCGTCGTGCTGGTTGGCGTGCCGGCGTTGTCGATGGCATTTTTCAACACGGTCGCCGAGGCACCATTGCCGTTGGTGCCCAGGTTCGCAATGCTGTTCCAGCTCTGCTTGGTCAGGCCGACCGAGGCGATGTTGTTATCGGCAACGCTCAAGGTCGGCGCGTCTGCAACCGGAGTGATGTCGACTTTTACAGTGGCGCTGGTGCCCAGGTCCTTGCCATCGGTTGGCTGGAACTTGAACTGTGCATAATCAGCCTGCTTGTTGCCCACACCTGTGCCGCCGTAGCCGTCGGCTCCGGATTCGTTGGCATTTGGCGTGAAGCGCAACTGGCCGCCGTCGATCTGCGCCTTGGTGAAGGTCTGGCCGGCTGTCACGTTGGTCCAGGTAGTGCCATCCGCTGCCAGGAACTGCAGCTTGCCGGCTACTGGCAGCTCGGTGATTTTCACCCCGAGGCTGGCCTGCGGCGAATCCACATCGCTGACCCCGAAGTTGGCCCAGGTCAGCTTCAGCGACGTGTCTTCAGTGCCGGTGACGGCACCGCCGGTGGCAACCGGTGCGTCGTTGACCGCCACTACGTTGACCGTGGTGGTTGCCACGTTCGAGTAATTGCCGCCGTCGGTCACCGTCACGGTGATGGTCCGTGGCGTGGTGCTCGGGTCGTGGCTGCTGTTGCCGAACGTGATGTTCTTGATCTGCTGCATGTAGTCAGCCAGCGACGCCGTACCGGTCAGGGTCAGGGTGATCTTGCCGGTGACAGGGTCCGTGACCGAGGTCACGTTCATACCGGTGACCTTGCTGTAGTCCAGCGTGTCGCTCGGCTGAGTATTGGTCAGGACTACCGTGGCGCCAGTCAGCTGGGTGCTGTCCGGGTCGGTGATCTTGATGTCGGTATCAGCAATCGACACGCCACTGCCGCCTTCGGTGAACGTAGTCCTGTAGTCGTTGCCGGTGGCGCCACTGGAATTGTTGGCATCCAGGTCGATAACCGGTGGCGCATCGTTATCGATGATCGACGTTTCGATTTTGCCGTTGGTGGTGCTGATAGCCAGGTTCTCGAAGTTACCGCCGGAAGTGCCCGAGATACTGATCTCGAACTTCTCCGTAGGCTCGGTCAGCTTGTCGTCGATGGTCTTGATATCGAACGTCGCGCTGCTTTGGCCGGCCGGAATCTTCACGGTGTACACGCCGTTGAAGTCTGAACCGTCCTGGGCCACGCCTTTGTACGACAGGGTCACCGTGACTTCGGTTTGCGCCGGCTGGGTCAGGTTCAACGTGTAGTGAGCGGTCTGGCCTTCGGTCACCGAGGTATCGCCCGCAATACTGATCACGGTGTTGCTCGTCACGTCCGTCACTTTGGTGATTACTGGCGTGCCGACCGGGATCAGGTTTTCATACTTGTCGCCACCGCTGACCACATTGGTGATCTTGGCGGAAATGTCCTTGGCGCCCAGGTAGAAGTCATTCGGCGCGGTGAAGTTGGCAGTACCGCTGGTCTTGCCATTGCCGATGGTGATGTTCAAGTCGTTGTCCAACTTGATCACCAGGTCCGAACCCACGTTGGTCACGGCCACGCCGTTCTTATCCACGAGGCTGGCGGTGTAGACGATCTGGCCGCCTTCGGCGACGTTGGTGGTGGCGGTCAGCACAACCTTCACATCGTCGATGGTGTCGTTGATCTGCGTCGTTGCGCCGTCGCCAGCGACTACGAGCTTCTCGAAGTTGCCACCCGCGGTGCCGGTGATCTGGACGGTCTGGGT
>NZ_JBUZTL010000049.1:0-7971 GCF_055408345.1 Pseudomonas sp. B424
GATCAGCGGCGCGAGGCGCCGCTGATCGACGTCTCGCTTCACGGTGGCCTGAACCATGCTCAAGAGCCAATGGCGTATTTTTGCGTCCTTGCGCGCTTCGGCCAAAAGCATCCCGCCCAAAATGATTTTTTGCCCGTTTTCGAGCGCCCGGCTCTGATTACGAAGGCGAGCCAATTCGGCTTCCTTCTGTGCGATTTTTTGCTCTATCGTCAGCGCCATTTATCCCGCCTCCTCTCTTTCGGTCGTGCTACGATATCACGCAGCCAGAGAGCGAAGCGAACTGCAAAGTGCGCACTTACGGGTTGCTACGCAACCCAGTACGCCCTGCGGGGCTAAAGCAAAATCAAAAGCACAGGAATCAAGAGCCGTGGCAATTTTCCACTGCACCACCAAACCGATAGCGAGAAGCGCCGGACGTTCGTCCGTTGCTGCTGCTGCTTATCGGTCTGGTAGTGAGTTGGTCGATCAACGCACCGGCTTGATCCACGACTACACCCGCCGGGCGGGTGTCGAGTCGGCTGAAATCCTGATGCCGGACGGCGGAACCGCCGACCGTTCCGAGCTGTGGAACGCCGCTGAAGCCGCCGAAAAGCGTAAGGACTCGCGCACTGCCCGCGAATGGATCGTGGGTTTGCCCGCCGAGCTGGGGGAGGCTGGCCGCAAAGAGTTGGCCCGCGACTTCGCCCGCGAACTGGCCGAGCGTTATCGTGTGGCCGTGGACGTGGCGATTCATCGCCCAGACCAGGAAGGCGACCAGCGCAATCACCATGCCCACATTCTGATGACGACCCGGGAAGTCAGCCGGGGGGTTGATGGCATCGAGCTCGGCAATAAAACCGCCTTGGAGCTGGGCGACAAAGACCGCGCTAAGGCTGGAATTGAGGGGCGCAGCGCGCACGACATCGAGCAGTTGCGCGAGCGTTGGGCCGACCTAACCAATCGCGCCCTGGAGCGCGAAGGCCGTGCCGAGCGGATCGACCATCGCAGCCTTGCCGCTCAGGGCATCGACCGCGAAGCCACCACGCACCTTGGCGCAGTCGCTACGGACATGGAGCGCCGGGGCAAGGCGTCCGACCGGGGCGACGGCAACCGCCAAGTGATGGCGAACAACGTCGAGCGGGAGCGGGTCAGCGCGCAGATTATCGACCTCGCGGCCGAGCGGGAGCGCCGCCGTCCGGTCGAAAAGACCAAGACCGCCGCCGAGATTCGGCAGGACATCGAGCAGTACAAGCGCCGCCATGGCCGTCCGGCGTTCATGGATGCCGCTGACGTTGCAGCTCAGTCGTCGCCCGTGACCACGGCTTACGCCAAGGTGCGCGACCTGACGCAAGAGCGTAACGAGGCACAGGCCCGAAAATACCAAGCGATGGTGGAAATTGAAGAGTGGTCGGAGCGGCACCCCATGCGTGCCAAAATGGCGGCTATTGGACTGAACAAGCCGGATTACTTGGTTGAGCGCGAAAACGCCGTGAAGGCCGCGAACACGGCGCTGGAAGCACTGCCGGCGAAGATCGAGCAGGCCGACAAAGCCTATCTGCAGATCAGGCGCGAAGAGACGGCCAAGATCAAGGCGCAGTATCAGCCACAACGCGAGTGGGTGGCCAATGCTGAGCGCCTGGCCGCTGAGCGTGAACGGATCGAACGAGCTGAGCGCCTAGAAACTGCCAAGCGCGAGAACGATAAGCGTGACCCAGAACGGGAACGCTCACGAAGCCGCAATTTCCCCAGAGAACGCTAGTTCCGTTGATCAACCGCCAAGGCTGGCGTTCCTGTCGTTCGGTTTAACCAGGCCGTGCCGAGTGGGCGTGTAGTGGTCGTGGCCAGGCGCTTTTGAGCTTCACGCTACGGCTCATATCCGCGATAGTGGTGCTTTCGCTTTAGGAGTTACGGAGGGTCAGGCAAAATCGCAGCTCAGATACTGGAGCAGCGATCCAATGAAGCTACTGTTTACCTACGATGATCGTGACGATGCCGAAGAGGCTGCCGAGAAGCTGACCGGTGAAAAACGGCTGGCTAGTGAGCGGGATTCAACAGTCACAATCTATAACCTCTTTGGTATTCCCAGTTGGGGGAATTTTCACCGGCTGGGAATGTACAGACTAGGTGAACTTAAAGACCTGTTAGCTCGCCGCACCGCCTGGCAACAGATAGACCAGGCTAACCATGCAGAGATTATTGCCATGCTAGAAACGGTGGCAAAAAACTATGGTGTTGAGGTTCCAAGTCACTGGTACTGAATTAGGGCGCAATGCCTACCAGGATAATAGGCACTGCTGGAATACCACGGCCTTGCCTCATTAGATTGAACAAATCCCTTTCATAATAAGGAACGCCAGATGACATATCTCGTTCCATGGACTTCATTGGAACAATCTCTATACCAACATCGATGTTGCCGTTGATATAGAAAGACATGTGTTTGACGAAAAGGTCGTGGGCAACAAAAGAATATTTACCAAACTGCACTTCAACCGCAACCCGATCCTTAATGAAGTCGGTTTGATTATAGGTCATGATTGGTTCTTGATTGCCTTCCTCAATAGTTCTTTTCTGGTCATCAGGTTTCAGGTTTACAATCTGACGTAAAATCCTGGTGTCCTCAGATAACCAGTTAGTAACTCTCTCTTCTTTCCAATTGTTTTTTTCAAATAGCTGTTTAAACTCGGCATTCATATCTACAGGCGAATAAAGAGTTTTCCCTGCTTTTCTTGCTTCGGCAGATGCTTTTGTCCTGCACCGTTCAGCATCTACTCCCGCAATAATAGCTTCAACCTCTGCCCATATTTTAGGCTTATGGTACTGAAGGTATTCAAATCCATTTAAGTGGGAGTAGTACTGAACAATTCGCATCTAATGTCCGCCATTGGGCAACGTAGGGTCGTAGACCGGCTTATGCATCGGTCTAGTGTCGAGTGTTCCTGCCCTGAGGGCGTGAACTCGTTCCCATGCTACATCAACGTATTCGCGTATGACATCACATCCATAGGTGCGTCGGTCATGCTTGAGGGCTGCCACTGCGGTAGAACCCACGCCCATGTAGGGATCAAACACTGCATCGCCGGGATTCGTGAGCGAGAGAACCAGACGCTCGACCAGCTCAACAGGGAACTGGCAAGGGTGGATGGTCTTCTCGACGTGGTTATTTTTCACATTAGGAAGTATCCACATATCACCAGGATTTTTACCCAACGGGTTTCCTGATAACTGCCCTGCTTTTTCACCTTTATAGTATTTTTTGTTCGGATATTTGGACGGCACCCTAATTGGATCAAGGTTGAATGTGTATTCATCTTCCTTAGTGAACCAAAGAATTGTCTCGTGTCTTCCTGACAATCGGTTCTTACAATGTAACCCGTGCTCAAAATGCCATATTATGCGGTTTCTTAGTTTTAGTCCGTGATCTTTGAATAGATGATAAAGAACTATGTCTAGCGGGAAAATTTCGCCCTTTTGGACATGATTACCGACCTGCCAGCATATTGAACCCTGCGGATGAAGCAAACGGACGCACTCAGAAATTACTTGCGTTTGGCCACGTATATAATCCTCAAGAGATGAGCGTTTTTCGTATGACTTTCCGATGTTGTACGGAGGAGACGTAACGATCAGCTTCATTGATTCGTTTTCTAAGCCCCGCATAAAAAGAAGATTGTCTTTATGTACAAGAACGGCGTCTTGGTTATCTGAATTCACTGTATTGGCTTTCATGGTCACCTCTGCGTATTACAAATATACGGCATTCTCTGCTAGAGATCCAGCACTTAGCCGAGCCGTGTGAGGTGTTCGTCGAATAACGGAACCGCTAGTCCTTGTGGATCAACCGCCAATGCTGCTTCGGCAGGTCAAGCAGCAATCCGGAGGTGCCTAAGTGTCCCTCGGTATCATCCTGGTGATCGACGCAGCTATCAGGTACTGCTCGTAATGCAACACCGTCTTTCGCCCAGTCTTACTGGCGGAAGGCCCATTTTTTCCACCACGGCAGCGGTAGCTGCGGTGAATCTGGCACGCCTTCGGGCGTGTCAGGTATGACAGATGGCACAGGATCAGGTTTGTGCTCGATCAAGCGCATCGCCTGGCGAAGTTCGGCGACTTCTTCCCGTAGAGCTTTCAATTCGGCCAAGATCAGGGCCGTGTCTTGTGTGCCAACACCAGTGCCAGCGTGTGCCGGTTTCTCAATCTCAGACTGTGCCACTGGGAGCAAAGTGCCATAGACGCGGATTAGCTCAGACGTCTCCAATCGACGGGCGTTATCACCCTCAGGCGCCCAAGATAGACGGCCTTTAGACATATCCCGGTAGAGCGTTCGACGGCTCTTTCCGGTCAACTGCTGTGCCTCTTGGATAGTGTGCCACGCCATGTGTCACCGCTCCTCGATTTGGTGTGCCACTTTACTCGTGCTTACCTAAACTGCGATAAAGGAGGCGCGCATAAGCTGCGTTATCTGATGCTGTACATCCTCGCATGCTTCAAAGAAAGCCAATGGCGCATCCTCTGTGCCATCGTCCAGGATGCTTTCCATGTCATGGACCAGCGCCCCGAGTTGACGGAGATGCTGTTTAACGTCGGCTAGATTCATTGTCAGTCTCCATATCTTGGATGTCAGAGCCCCTAACGCGGGGCACTTCATCCCTTGTGACTGGCAATAATTCAGCTTGGTCCGGGGGAGGCAAATCGCCGGTAGATATCGGATGTTCGCCGGCCTGAAGAACGGGAACATGGCGCAACTCGACATTATCCCAGTCCTCAACAGGCCTCCCCTGATCGCTTTCGCTGACCACTACCTCGGCGTAGAACGACGCGTATCGCTTGCCGCTATGGTCCCGCCAAACGACCTTGGAGTTGATGACATAGCCGTTAGCTGTCCCGATTTTCACGATTTGGAGCCAGCGCTCTGACTCAAGTAGGCGAATGGCGTTATGTATCGCCGTTCTGCCGTAGTTGAGGATCTGGCAGAGAGTGGACTGGCTGATAACAATCGCGTTGGTCTTATTCATCCGCTCCGTCAGCAGCATGAAGACTTGAAACGCGCTAGGGCTACGCCGAGACAATTCACGAATGTCTCGGATGTAACCACGGGTCAGCATGGCGAAATCAGCGGGGTCTTTTCTGATCTGTTTCAAGTGAACATATCCGTTCGGCCTGGTGAACATGATGTTCAGTATATATGAACGCCGCGTGCGCACAAGATGTTCACTCAGATGGTAAATGTTCACTCAGCTAGTGAACATATATGTTCACCCTAGAGTGAACATATCAAGCAGGTCAAAAAATGGCTGCAGGCCACGTATTTACTGGTGTTCAGACTTTTTCGTCCAGAAGTGCCCTCTTTTTCTTTTAGGAGCGGGGCTAAGTGGTGCCGCCTGCGGCGCCACCGCTTGCGGTCTTGCAGGCTGCGATGAACGCAGCCGCCGACCTCAGTCCGCGTTTAGCCTGTGATTTTGGTGTTGCTTCGAAAAACGTCAGAGACGATATGCTCTATCACGTCCAGGTCGTTCCAAATCGCTGGTCGGGTGCTTTTTCCGGCCAGGGATTTGGGACGGCCCGACAACGAGCGCAGCGAGGCGTCAGTCTGATAGTTATCCACGGAGCGAAGCGAGGTGGGTAACTGTCCCAGACGGCTCGTTGGTGCTCTTTGCCCCGTAACGGCGCAAAGCGCCGGGCGGCCATAGGCCGCCTGTAACTGATTTTTTTAACGGGAATTCGCGAGTTTGAGATCGTGCGAAGCAAGATCAAGCGCCGTTCCAGTCGCTGTGCGCCCGTCTTACACCGCACACAAACTCTAGGCCTTACACGGGCTGCTTCGCTCCTTCACGGCGCTGGCTTACGCCCTGCGCGCTTCGCTTGCGTGTTAGACAGTGAAAGGGCTGTCATCCACTTCCACAACGTCCTTTGGCTCTCAGTCGTCACCCAGATAGGTCGGGAGCCCTTCAGGGTATATCACTGGCCCATGCCGTGGTTTAGTCGCTTCCAACGACACCTGGCAGCGTCCAATCGGGTAGTCGCCCGCGAGATTGATATAGCCCTGCAGATCGGGGAGGTTTTGAAGCTCGGAGGGCATCACGGCCTGTTCCCGCTGGAGCGATTCGGTGGACGATGCGCTTTGCCCTTTCGAGGTGCTGGACAACTTCCAGCGTTCGCGCTCGCCCAATTCTCGGGCCAGCTTTTCCGCTGTCTCGCCATCTACGGAACGCAAAATGAGCTTGTTCGAAAAGCAGTTGAGTAGCGTCGAGGCACGTTCCCTGCCGTAAGTGGACACGAGCTGACTGTAGGACTGGAAGGCTACGACCACACGCACGTTGCGTTTGCGGAGTTTGGTGGTGGCGGCAATCAAGCTGGCTAACTCTCCGAGCGTGTCCAGCTCGTCAATGATGATCCACGTGTTTTGCCCGCCTTCGGCGCGTTCAAGCCCCGCCGATACCAAAATATCCATCCAGCAGGCGATTAGATCGCGGGAGACGCCTAATTCGGACTCCTTGAACGGCACCCACAGCCAACGTGGATCAGTGCTTTGCATATATTCGCGGAGGGAGAAGCCGCCGCCGCGCATGAACTGCCAGCATTGCAACACTGTGCCAAAAACCGAGCGAATATTGGTCAACAGGCGGTCACCACCGTCTTGAGTCAAAACGCTGGACGAGGTGCCCGCAAGCAATGGTTGCAGGGCTTCGGCGCTGTAGCCGGTGGCGATCCGCAACAATTCGGCGTTATCGACATGGGTATTCATGCCCAAGTTAGCGAGCAGCTTTTGCGCCATTTCGTGCCATGCGCGCTCGCTGCCTTGGCCGTCCGGTACGACCGAACGTGTAATGCGCATCCAGTCGTGCGATTCACGGATTTCGTTCACCAAGTTCCAGCCAAGCGAGCGTTTATCGAACGGCGACAGCACCAGGTCACCAGGTGCGCCGAATTCGGCCCCAAATTCGCCGCCGTTGTCGATAACAATGGCGCGATCACCACGCGCCCGAATGTCGGCCAGCAAGCCGCGCAGTGCGACCGACTTACCGGCCCCGGTGCTAGCCGTGATGGCGATGTGCAGGGCCTCATTGGCGGGTGGGATTGGCGTCTGTGCCAGCCTCACCCACCCGTCAAAAACGTTCTTGTCGTGGTATTTGGTCGGATCGCGGCGAAGGTCGTTTTCCGCCTTGCGCCATTCCGGAGTGACATTGCCGCGCTCATCGGTGCGGGTAATGCCCCGTGCCGTCAGTTCTAGTGCACACAGAAGGCTTGCCGAGGTGGAGAGTTCAACCCCCCTTACCACCTTGGGATCGCTGCGACCCTCTGGCAGATATTTTTCTATGAGGACTTTCACGAATCCCAGCCCGTACCAGACGGCGGCGCCCATCACCGCCAGCTTGACCCAACCAGTCAGCGGGGTTGAAAAGCCTAGTTGCTGCGTCCAAGCCCACCAGACGAGCCAGATCAGTGCGAGGTAGCGCCAATGCCATTTCATGGTTTGGCCTCCCGGCGATCTGAGCCTCTGCAAAGACCGCTCGCAGGGCCTCTAGATGTCCATATGGGCAGTTCTAACGGAAAGTTGGGGGCTGTGCTTCGGTTCTTCAGTATTTGCGCATAGGTGGCCGTAGCGGTGCTTACGGCAGCGTGGTCAGTTATGGTCAATCCACGCTGCACTTGGAGCAAGTGCCCCTGCCAATTACGCAAATAGGTTATATGCGCCTCGTTTGGCTTTGCCTTTTTGCGTTCATCAGCTAAATGCTGGGATGCCAGGGCCCTGACATTCCCTATGGTGCTAATGGCTGTTTCGTATTTGGCCAGTTCATCTCTTTCAAATGTCATACGGCAGCCTCTCCATAGCTTTATGTATGTAACGCCATTGCCACCTCATAGTGTTTTATCCAGGGCGGCGAGCTCGTCGATCAGCGGCGCGAGGCGCCGCTGATCGACGTCTCGCTTCACGGTGGCCTGAACCATGCTCAAGAGCCAATGGCGTATTTTTGCGTCCTTGCGCGCTTC
>NZ_JBUZTL010000050.1:0-7650 GCF_055408345.1 Pseudomonas sp. B424
ATCATGACTTGCTTACGCGAGTAATCGACAGCGGCAATCAGAGTTTTAAGCTGAGCTAAACGCGCCTTACTCATTCTGGCAACGATGATCGAAGAACCGTCCTCAAATGACAGAGTCTCACCAGGATCGAGAGGAAACGCTTTTATTGCATCCGAAGCCAAAATGTTATGTACCTTGAGGATCGAAATATCAAAGGAATTGACGGCAAAAGGCGCGCCGGTGTGTATTTTCTGATCTTGACCAGGTGCATAAGCATTTGCTGAATATGAATCACCTGGACGAGGATAAGCACTAACACGTAGAAAATTACCTTCGACTGTATATAAAAGCCCCTTCAGAGACGTCACATATTCAATTGCCTCATCCCAGCTCACATCCTTCATTCGCATAGAAAGTGAACCACGGATATTCTCATCTAAAACAAGGTTCAAGCCGCGATAATCTGCCAAAAGTTGTAGTGCTGACGAAACCTGAATGGTCTGAAAATCAAAAGTCAGTTGCTGGGGAGCGGCTTCTGCTTGGGCAAAGGAAACAAAGAAAAATAAAAATGCAGCAACGTAGAGGCGGCACAGGGACTTAAGGGTATTCATGGCATGAGTTCCAGAGCACTGGTTGATTAATCGGGGTCGGTCTTAGCGCTACGCTAAAGACCACCCCCAATTAACCCACCTGTAATTGGGTTAGGTTTTTTTAATGACCAATTAGTAATCTTGAAGCCGTCAACCAAGCAATAAGCCTCGGTAAAATCCGGAAAATATCGGCAATGAGAAAAAGAAACGTACCGTGTATTTCCGTTGTTATCCGCTATTAGGGCAAGAGCCTCAGAAACCAGTTTTGAAGATGGATCGGGCTTCGACGGATGAATAAAGCCGACAAGACGCCAAGTGGTTGAGATTGGAGACTCAGGTGATTTAATAGGTTTATTGGACTTTGCCGTTGAAGTGATAGGTTCAACCACACCAGGAGAATCCGAGGAAAAGAAACTTTTGACACCGTAGATACCTAAACCCATGAACAGGACAAAAGCTCCCGCCGTTGCCCAAAGTCCAAATGAACGCAAGATACTTGCACGACCATCAGCAGCAGACTCATCACCGACTGCACCAGAACTAGACTGAGTAGCCGACTTGTAAAATACAAATACAGATAGCTTAAAGGTGCCGGCAGTAGTCCTGACGAGCTTAGACTTTGACGGAGCATCACCGGTAACAGCACCGTTATAAATATCAACCTTATACGTTTTCTTACTTAACTTCCTGATTCGGTAAGTTGTTTCAATAAGGAGACGAACCCAAGAGGAAATCTGAGCTAAATCCTGCGTAACCAGGACGACGCGCATAGAGTTGTTTTTATCGTCAACACGGTGCCTATGCTCAGCCAACAACGATTTATCAATAAAGTTAGCATGGTTTACATTCTGGCCTGCGGGCCAGCGTCTCCAGCATTCATCGATGATTGCAACACAGCCTGCCGGAAATAATTCGAATAAATCCGGATGTTCATACCAGTCGGCTGGCAGTTGAGTAATTTTTCCGCCAAAAGTAGCCAGCAAATCGTCAACAGACAAAGGAATATTAGTAACAACATGCCTATCTTGTTTGAGCGACGGAATAACCACATGTTCAGTTACACCGTAGGTCTTCCCTGCTCCTGGTTTGCCCACATAACCGTGAATAGCCATAAATCACCCAATCAACGGAATGCGACGAACAAGGAAGCGCAGAAGATAAGCACTCGTAACAACACTGATGCCAAATGGAACTTGCATGATATTCAGGAAATACCAAACAGACGGGTCAATTGCAGAAAATAGCTGTGCAGCACTTTGGATAATTCCAACAATGAAGCTAGTACTAATCAAATCAAGAAGAGCCTGATACAGCCAGTCTGCGATCGCGACTGGAATATCAGCGATGAATTGTAAGATATCTTGCAGTATAGATAAGAGCCAATTACCAAACGCAGACATAAATCCCTCCCCCAAAAACTTTGGTGGCTAAAATCAAGCGGACAGAAAGACACGCAGTGCAAGGAGGCTCCAAGCAGCCAAGAATACAGCACTTAGAACAGGCGAAATTGAAGCGAATAAAGCACAGTGCGCATCGAAGCTGACGATAGTTCCTAAAATGGCTATATCAGCAGTAGGACAGATACCACCAGAATTTGCAGAGGCAATATTTTCTTTAAACTCCGTCATGGCTTGACCAAAACCAGAGTCATTAAGGTCTACTTGCATACCATGAACAAAAGCCTTGTAGTGGACAGCGTTGACCTCACTATCAAGAACGGCATCTGCGTTTAACTGCCCGGGATTAGTGAAAGAGAGCTCACCGTCAAAACCGGAATCGCCATTCCCACCGTTATTATCACCGCCTGTATTTCCTCCATCCCCAGGGTTAGGAGGGGTGTCATCGTCGCCGCCGTCGCCAGGATCAACAACGGGGTTGAGAGGATCTCCAACGGCTGGTGAGGTATATCCGGAGTCAGCACCGCATGACGGATTCGAGGTATTAATACCCACGACGAAGTTACAAAAACCAGTGCTAGTAGAGCCAGAAGCAAAGTAACAGTTGGTACTAGTAACTGAGCTAGCCAAGTAAGAGCATGAATTGTGACAAATGTCAGAAGTAACAGAATCTTCTTTCCAAGAGACAAAGGATTTACCTGACGACTTAATAATTGGAGAGTTAGGGCCTCGTGACTCGACTGTTTCAGGGCAGTTAAGTTCTGCCTCTTTAATGATGCCGACTGTATTAGATATTACGTTGCCGTAAAAACTGTAAGAGAAACTGCAACTTGCGACAGCATCACTTAATAGAGAACACGAGCCCGGCGTGTAATTCACTCTAGTAGCATTTGTCTTATATTGGTCAGCCGCCTTTGTATACTCAACGATAAAAGATTCGGGTGAAGGTTGTGTGCCAGAGGCCGCACACTCTTTGGGAGTATTGGATAAGTGAGCGTTACCACACTTCCAGCCAGCAGAAGCTTTGGAAGAAAAGACAGCTAGAAACAAAAGAGGTAGTAGGTAAATAGCCTTCATATCACCACCCCGAAAAGACAGCGAACGAACAACCAGAACCAATGACGAACATGGCAAAGTAATAGAGCTGATCCATGTAGCGGCCTCAGAGTTTGATAAAAAAAGGGCGCCCGAAGACGCCCAGGTCACGCAGAGAGTTTGATTTATCCGCGAAGGAAACCAAGTACGATCTTCGCGCCTTTAATACCGGCATAAACACCGGCGAGGATACCGGCCACAGCCAGTACACCCACGGAAATGGTGCTAAAGTCGATCGAGGAAGTCAGCCCAGTGTAATCCCAGGCTGCTGCACCTTCAGCAGCGAAAACAGATGGAGCAGATACAGTAACGGCAACAGTAGAAATAGCTACAGCAAGCGACTTTTTGAACATGGGTAATCCTCAGGATTGTTTTATGAAATTTAAAATTGTCCGAATGCCCATAGACCCGACCATGAAGAACGCGACTAAGGTGAATCCGGCCCCAAATGCTTGAGCCAAAACCGTTGGATCAAGCTGAGACGGATCAAAAGGAGGCAAGTTATTGACGACCTCCCATGATGAAGAACAGACCGGAATACCACCCTCGGTTGAAATGTCGGATGGACAATAGAGGGTTCCAGACATTACGCAGGCTTTTGAGTTGTAGAAGCAGCAGGAGCACCGGAATTAACACGGCGGCCTTGGCGAGGATCAACTTCAAAAATAAGGCGATCATCACGAACTTGCGCAATCACATCACATTCATACTTTCCAGGCTGAGGAACCTGCTGAGGGGTTTCTGCGTAGAATGTACATTTCTGCGGGTATGGAATATTTGGCAAATGAGCGTACGCTTCAAACATGCAATATGGTTTGCCCGACTTCGCAGCTGTGCCGCTACGGTGATTACCAGTTACTTCGACCACAATAGTATTAGACATGATGATGCCCTTATCTCAATGTTGGAAAGCCAGGAGCGGTGCCGGGCTTACGGTATGCCCAACTGGGCGCAATGGCTTCAGGATTACGCCTGAAGGTTTTGAATTTTCGTGCAGCACGCTGACGGGTTACTTCTTGCTGAGCCAATGCAGATAAAAACAAGCGCATAAGACTATTAATCCCAGCACGTTCATCACATTGAGGATTGTTGAGAGCATTTAGAAATTCCATTTCAACTGCAAAGCGTAGATTTTGATAAGTAACCCTATCCATCAAAAACCCATCCATTCGGCAATACAGGTTGTTCCTGTTTCTTGACGCTCAACAAACCAAATGCGCTCAGGTTTAACGCCCTGCTCTTTTCGAGCCTCAACAACCCTAAGCGTCTGTTCGACCTGTTGAGCAAGAACAGGATTAATAAAAGAATTCTGTATTTGTTGTTGTTCAGCTAAGCGGCGTTTCTGACCACTTGTAAGTTGAGCGCCTTGAAAACTGACAGTTCTCACGCTGCAACCTGATGCAGATGATTAGGGCGCTGATACCAAGTTGGCACAGCCAAGGGACTTTTCGTTACTTCTCGACACTGGCGGACAAATACCGGTGCAAAACGACTGGTATCACAGGCGTTACGAATGTTGATCCCGATTTTGTTAAGACGAGCAGCATGAGTTTCAAAAGCACGCTGAGACAAACCGTGATGATGGCCACTCATCCAAAGTATGGCGTAAGAGGAAGTAGCATTAGCAGAAGCCCTGCCCTTACAAATACCATGTTCAATTAGTTTGTCAGCAATACTCTGAAGGTCCATTGCAGTCACCTTTAACTTTTCATCTATTTTTAGAAACTCACTGTGGAGTTCGGCTAAACGCCTTTCATCGAATAAGCCCCAATAGCAGAGGGCCTCACGTTGTAAATATTCGCTTTTAAGCTCTTGTTCCATGCGAACCACGCCTTCTTGTGCGCAGTAATTTTTAACTCGCTGAACGTATTTGTATTCTTCTGATCCCTCACCAAAGGTCCGTTTAATCTTTGGAAGGCAGTTCTGATCCATTTCAAAAGCCTTGTCATATGCCTTTCGATATTGGAGGCGTCCGCCTTTGCCATTTCCTTTGGACGTCCAAGCAACAGTGCGACCATTGGGATACAGAAAACCGATGGAGTGTCCGATTCGCTGGCTAGAAACACCGCGCAAATAGGCAAGAACATTGCCCTCCCCCAATGAAACATTGGTGGTCAGATCTATCCGTTCAATCTTTGCCCCATCGGCGATACGGTCGCCGGATTTGGCTCCTGACTCACCTTGGCGAATATCAATGCGAGTGCAGCGGGTAAAACCTGGGAGACCGTATTCACGTAAAAGTGCGTTGTATACCGAGACGCATTGCTCGATAGAGGTGAAACCGAACAAGTTGTCGAGCCGCCCTACCCGGCTGGGATTTCCTTCAACGCGGATCTTGCGACCCTGAACGTGAATCGTGACCGAAGTCGAAAAACTAGCCTCATGCTTGAAACGCGGCTGACGAGTGCTAAGGACTTCGTTTGTGTTGGCATCAATCGTCAGGGTAAACACGTCGCACACGACAGGTAGGTCATGGTCGTGCTCCTGCGATACGGTTAGCCAGTCTATGAACATCCGAGAGCCTTACTAACAAGTCTAAAGCGGTTAACTGCATCCAAAAGGACGGTATTCCGCAATGATAGGCGGTCTTCCGTTTGAGTCAAGAGAAAAAGAACGGTTTTTAGCTGATACTTGCTATATAGAAACGGTAATCCGCATTCGGAGACGCAAAATGGGCATCGGCACGCGGATCAGGCAAGAGCGGCTCAAGCAAGGTCTTGAGCTGAAGGAGCTAGCAAAATTGAGTGGTATCCCGGAGCGGACGCTTGCAGACATCGAGCGTGAGGTTTCGAGCCCGCGAGCAGAAAACCTGAAAAAGGTGATTATCTCGTTGGGCTGTTCAGCTGATCAGATTATGTTCGACGACGACGAGCTCACCGAAGACGGGGACTTGGCCTTACTCGTGCGCGAATTAGGAAAAACTGAAGAAGAAACCCGACAGACAGTTAAGCGAGTAATCCGAGCAATGCTGGTTCAGGAGCGCGTCTTTGAGCTAGAGAAAATTCGCAACTTCGACGACGCTCACAGAGAAGAAAACAAGCAGCGGCAGAACCTCGCCATGCCATTGAAGCGCTACGAAAAAACGAGTAAGTGAAGTCGGAAACCGAAGAAGTCTTCGGTAAAGTGGGGGTGTAACAGCACCCCCACTCTCATCAGGCAGGAAACAGCAGCTTATGAAATCTGAAGCGGAGCGGAAACGTAGGGACGAGGCAATTGCCCTTGTAAAGCTGCTGGCAATCAGCTCTCAAGAATATGTCCAAGGAAAGCACTGCTCAACTGATGAACTGAAAGCTCGCCTAAATAGAAAATTCGCGAATAAATAATGCGTTAACCTCGCAGAATGCACAGCCGAAACGGCTGATGAAAGCGCTGAAAGCTCATCGAAGGAAGTAAACATGCCATCACCTCAAAAACAGGCTAAGCGCGCTAAGCGCGCCAAAACGAAAGCCAAGCAGGCTAGGACAGTTCGCAACAGCACACCCACGGGGGTGTCTCTGGACTCGGACCTAATGAATGACCTAGCGCTGGGGATGGCGGACATGCTTCCACGGCTGGCAGAAGCTGAAGTCATTAGCCAGGTCGAAATGCTCACCACTTTGATCCGTGAAACGGGCTTGTCCGAAGCGAAATCGTTAGACGACGAAATTGATACACAGATCCTGATTCTCAAGGTCTATGGGCAGAAGATCGAAGGAAGGTCAGCAGACTGGATGGAACACGCTAAATTCCTCGAAGCCTATGCAGAGGCTGCACGCAAGCTCGATCGAGAAGAACTCATTCAAGCCTGGAATGACGCTCACGACTTTTAATAGCAGATCGCTAGAAAATCGGACCTACCGGGACCTGACCTACGATGGCAGCAAATCATCACGGGACCGTGCAAGCTACGCAACAGACCAGGTATAAGGCTTTGAGTAAATCAGGGCGCGAAGTGGCAACACGGCGACTACAGGCAATTTGAACGCGACAAAAACCCCCAGGGCTTTCATGAGTCCTGGGGTTTTTCTTTAGGCGATAGACCGGCCGGCTTCACCGGGTGTCGGCGCACTAGATGCAACGCACTAACGAATAACTGTAAGGCGCCTAATGCCCTTCGGGCAGGTAGAGGTCAGCATGATTTACTGAGAAAACACCGCCACATAATTTTTGAAATTAAATTTTAAACACTCAACTTCTTAAGATTTCCAGTGAGCGTTTGAACTCCAGGCACAGAAACACTCGCTACATCGTCAAGCCGATATTTTTCACCACTGATAGAAAAATCAATAGCTTGAATAGTGGAGTCGAAGGTCACCCATAGCGTAAGCGAAGGCCTACCATCAGAACTCATTGACAGCTGAATATTCGCATCGTTGATAGCCATTAAACGATCACGACCCCAAAAGTGAATGCTGAGGTCGGCTTTACCTGAGTACTCCATCAGAAACTCCATTTTTAATGAAAAATGATGGTATCAGAACGACTCGCATAATGAACGTTATGGCTAAATTCAGCACCGGAGCTTCGCTATTATCCCGGTGCTAAATTCGTCGATCACGACGGCACAGCTACCATAACGTCATCGATATTATGCGAACCTTCGTATTGGG
>NZ_JBUZTL010000051.1:0-6070 GCF_055408345.1 Pseudomonas sp. B424
CACACCTGCTTACACTCAGTCTTCTGGAAAGAGAAGTGGCGCGTAGCAATCCTCAGCTTGTTTCTTTAGATCAGCATACATCTTGTCTTTGGCTGCTTGGGCTTTAGCCGCCTGCTTGGCTTCCTCGGCTTGTACCAATTGAGCGTACAATCTTTCTTTATAATTCTCGTGAGATGCTTGAAGTTCAGCCTTGTAGGCGTCTTTTACATCGTTGTTGATTTTAATAAGATCAGCTTCTTGCAAACTTTTTGGTTTTCTCATCTGAACAGAGTATGCCGCCGGATCAAGTGAAACAGGATAGTCGGTCAAATCATAGCCCTTTGCAGCGTGATCTATAACAGCTTGTAGAAGTTGCTTTGGGAAGCCCCCTCTGACGGTAGTGCAAGATTGTGTTGTATTAGCATATGTGGAGTGGTAAGTGTGCTGACGGCGGAGTAGTTCAGTAGCATCAAATTTTGCGGGTGTGCCTTCAATCGTTAGCTTTGGTTGTGTTGTGGTTGTCATTGTACATTCCTTATTATATAGGTTGATTATCGGTGATAAACTGGTTATCGCCTGAATAGGCTGAGATGGTGTTGTTTTGGATGTTTAACCTTACGTATTACGTGGCCTGTAGCCGTGCAAAACCACGACCCTGTAGGGTAGCCAAGGGTAGTTACTTTTACGCCTTTTGAGCCAGCAAATACTGGAAGTTCGGTGATGCTTCAGCCAGCTCCCCGGTATCAATTAGACGACCATTGCGGTTTGTCTTACTTAACAGCTTATAGAACTTTCTCAGAGTGATATCGCCAACTTCAATAAACCTAGTTGTTATATCGTCAGCGGGCTTGTTGGATGATGTTACTGCTTTGATTATTAGGTTCGATTGAGTGTGTATAGCTAAGTAGTTCATTATTGTTTTCCTTGTAATGTTTGCCTTCCGTCTCCTTTGTAAGTTGGTTGGCTATTGAAGTTAGATTGCTTGGTGGCTGCTGTAGGCGATTTTGTTTGCAAGTAGCTGATTGATTAGGACTCCATTCAATTCAGCTTCTTGCTTCAAGACATCGAAGTCAGCTCTCTTGAATACAAGTTTTACAGACACATTGGCTTTAAGTGCCTTTTGCCGCTCTCTGTACAGCTTGGAGCGGCAATTGGTTCCACAGGTTTTAGTGTGGGATCGTTTGTTTACAAGTGGTGTGTTACAGCAGGTACAGCGTTTTGTATTGGGCACGGGATATCCTCCAGATGAAGTTATTGTTGTTGTGTTTGTTGATCACGTTTGTTACTTGGCACAATAAAAAGCCCGCATTGGGGCGGGCTTATTAGAGATAGGCGAGAGATAGTCGTACCGAGCGACACCGTAGGTAATGTCGTGTCGTAACCCACAAGCCACCTTCACAAACAAGAGGCGTCAAAAGAAGGGGCTTGCTAAGAGCTCCATCTCTATTAGGAGATTAGCAATTAAAATTGATTTTGTCAATATACTCATCTAAATTAATAGATTTCCACTATCGATAGGTTTCCCCTGCTATGCCATACTTTGCACACCTTTTGCACACTGTGGACTGCAGCCATGTTGCACACCATCCAACAAGCCATTCAACTGGCTGGCGTGAGTCGTCGAACCCTGTACAACCATTCCGACGCAGGCCTTATCAGCTATAGCGTTGGGCCAGATGGCAGGCGTAGATACGAGACAGCAGAACTTGAGCGAATGTATGGGAAGCTCGCACCAGTTGCACACAGCCATGCACAACCAAATGCACAAGTTTTCACACAACCTTCAGCGACCGATGATCACCTCACAGCGATGATTGAGGCAGCAGTTGAACGAGCAACAGCACCATTGGTGGCTGAGCTGGCTGAATTGAAAGCGGTGCTAATGCGGATCGAGCACAAACCTGATACGCCCCAAGCACCTGACAAGCCAGTGCCAACTGTGCCTGTACAAGCGCCTGAGAGGCCTGTGGTGCTCTCTTCTCCTAAGTCTATGGCTGACGTGCTTGCAGGCTGGGAATAGCAGCAGGCCCCCACAGGCTGATTACTAGCAAGCAAAGCGCGCAGACCGTAGGTAGCAGCGTGAAGGAGCGAAACCGCCGTACATGGTCTGGCGTCGTACTCAAATCTTGATCGGCGTGCAGCGACTGGAAGGCTGCTGGTTCTTGAGCTGTGCCACCTGACTTCCACCCACCCAAATTCCTTTAAATCTTGTTTTTCTTGTTTTTCTCTTGTTTTAGGCTCGCCAAGTGCTTGATTTTAAAGGGGAAAACGAGAAGTTCAGGGAGAGATTCCGGGTTGAATGGGGAGAGATTCCGGGTTCATAGGGGAGAGATTCCGGGTTGAATGGGGAGAGATTCCGGGTGTTGTCCACAGGATGGGGAGAGTGTGCTAGCCTTCTCCCTCTCTCCAGAGTGAGGCTATCAGGGAGAGATTCCGGGTTCAGATTTAGCCACTAGGAGAGCGCTGTGGAGATGGTTGAAAACAAGGTGACGCAATCAAACCGACTGATCGAGGCATCCCACACACTGTCGCTCAATGAGAAGCGCCTGATCCTGTCTGCTGCGTCCATGATCGACTCACGCAAGCCTTACCCGCACGACGGATACTTCACAATCCGGGCTGACTCCTTTGCTGAAACCTTCGGAATGGAACGTGACACAGCATATGAAGCCCTGAACGATGCCGCCCGGAGATTGTTTGAAAGAGATATACGCAGGTATTCAAAAGGTAAAGTGGTTGAACAGATGAGTTGGGTATTTCATGTTAAGTACAAGGAAAGCGAAGGGTGTGTTGTGCTTGGCTTCTCACCCACGGTCATTCCGCACCTAACCATGCTTAACAAAGAGTTTACCAGCTACCAGTTAAAGCAGATTGGAGCGTTGTCCAGTTTCTACGCCATTCGTCTTTATGAGCTGATGAGCCAATTCCATAAGTTGGGGCAACGGGAATGCACCCTTGGACAATTGAGGGAAATGCTTGATCTAAGGGATAAGTACCCCAGTGTGAAAGATTTACGGCGATGGGTACTTGAGCCCGCACTGAAAGAATTGAACGCGGGTACTGACTTGAATGTGACAATGGAAGTTAAGCGACAAGGACGAAAGGTTGTGGGTTATCTGTTCACCATTGCCAAAATCGATCAGATGGCGTTAGAGCTTTAACTAACTTCACTGTCAGAGATGCAGTTGGAACTTACAGACCTGTCTTGCATTATATTAGGTGTAATCCCTGCGAGATAACGACATTGATTGACGAGTACATAACTTGTAGGGTTCATGGGAGTCATACTTCTCCAAAATCCTGATGGCTATACTGGTGTACCATCAGGATCAATCAATATCCGTTATTTCAGCTGCTACAGCGCTGCTTGAGCGACGTTCGCCATCTAGCCTAGGCTTACCCCTTGCTTATATCTTGTCGAGGCTAGATGGGCGCTGTAGCCTTACACTGTCTCTTTCATGGCTCGCTGTACTGTGCTCAAGGCACAACCAACAATTGTTGCTGTTTCGCGAAGGCTGTTACCTGATGCCCTGCAAGCCTTAATGCGAGCGTGTAGTTCGTGGTCAGTCTGTCGGCCTTTGTATGTTCTCTCTGTCTTGTCCAGTGACTTGTCCTTGGCCTTTTCTCTCTCGATGCCCTGAGTTTGGCGGCGGCGGCGATCCTCGTAGTCTTTGCGAGCTACCACAGCCAACATGTCGAGCAACATCCCGTTGACGGCGGCGATCATCCCCCTTGTGAAGTCATCCATGCCGTCTGTGGCCTTCAATGCTGCGTGACTTGTGCTCAGGTCAAGGGATACGACTGTCACCTTCTTGGCGGCAATGGTGGCCTTGAGGCTGGCCCAGTCAGCTTGTGACAGGCGAGACAAGCGATCCACGCCTTCAATCAGCAGCACGTCACCCTCGTGGCTGTCTTCTAGCAGTCGGAACAGCTCAGGGCGATCCAGCTTACTGCCTGACTCGTTCTCAATGTAGAACGAAGCAATCTTGTGACCGTGCTCTGATGCGAAGTCAATTAGCGATTGCTTGGCACGGCTTGAGTCTTGTGAGTCTGTACTGGCACGAAGGTAGGCTCTGATAAACATGATGGTGATGCCTGTACTCGATAGGGTGTACCGATTGTATGTGTATTCGATAGGGTTGTAAATATTTTTATATCGGTACAGTCAGGGTCATCTGTAGGGGCTTGTTGTTGTACTCGCTGGCCTATACCCAAATCGGTATATGGCGAGGGCAGGGGCAGGACGCACATTTGCTGGCGCTGGCGCCAGCGTTCAGGAAGGGCTGATTGCAAATGCTGGGAGTGACGTATAGCCAAGGAGGTTGTTAGTGGGGATTATGTTGGGCTAGCGCGCTAACGAGGTGATAGCATTGTGCCTTTATTTGGAGGCGCGTATGTGGGGCTGGGGATTGAAGAGCATGAAAGTCGGCATTGAATGCTTGATGGTGGCGGGGATGGTGATTCTATTTCCCAAGATGGCGCTTGCGAACCAGATGGATTCTTGCCCACCAGCTTCGTCCATCATAATGGATCAAGACTTTCACCATGCCCCAGCAAGTCGGGAGGCAGCGCGTTGGAAAAGTCAGGAGCCGGGAAGCGGCTCGCTCTTGCTGCAATTTGTTGGGGGCGTGTTCAGGCCTATCAAAGAATCAAGCGAACCGAGAGAGCTAATAGGGTATTTAGAGGGTTGTACTTACACTAATCATTACGATGGCATAGGCGGTGATGATGTCATCTTGACGTATGAAGTGACACAAGACCGTCCGGTAAAGGTCATGCTGAAGGATTCGGTTTACTGGCATCCCGCCAAGAATGCGCTCGGAAGGCAGAGACTCATATGCACTGAGCTAGGGCTTGAGGCTTGTGCTTTTACCGTGCTGGGCGCAGAGGATGACAAGTTCACGAGCTTCTAGAGACAGTCCTGACAATCTCAGCGTAGGACTGAAGGAGTGCAACCATCAGCATGACGATGAAATCTGATGGCTTCGCAGGAGGATGAGTGGCAAAAGCCTAAAAGCTCTTTCGCTCACTGGCGGTAAAGCAAAGTCAAAGGCTGCCGGACACAGGATCGAGTGATCCAGAATAGGCGGGGGGAACAAGAGCGAAGCGATTGTTCTTTTCTTTCTTGTTAAAAGATTGATCTTATTATTGGGACTCAGAGTCCCTCACGACTAAGGCCCTGAATGGTACTCAGTCAGAAGTCGTCCAGTGCTGTGATCGGCGTTTTGTGCTTGTACTGAAGGTTTGGATCAATCAGTGGCTTGTTTAGGACGCTCCAGCGGCGCACTGAAGGCTTCTCAAAGAACTCTGCAAGGTTGTGAGCATGTTCGCGTTTAATTGTGGCAGCAGCGCCATCACGGCGACTATCAGGCAAGCCACGACCGAGAGTGTTCATTGGCTGCTTGAATGTTTTACAAGCCAGCTCAGTTAGTCCATGAACCTTGCCAGTCGTGTAAATGACCATGATGGCTTCTTGCACCCCATCTTTATCCAGCAACTGGATGCGGCAAAGGAAGGGTTGATCTGGTGCATGCTTCCTCAGAGCCTCCTTGAATCGCACCTGATCGGTTAGCAGGTTGACGCTATCCTCTGCATTAGCGTAAAAAACTGAGTGCTGATAGCGCCATTGGGTGCTCAGATGGTACTTGAGATATTGCCGATTTGTCCTCTCTTCAGTCGATTCAGTCATCGTATTCTTGTCCTTATTCCTCTATCCCTATAGATACCCTATACCTCCTCTCATCTCGCTTTTTCATGAAGGCCTACAGAATCAGGCAAACTACCGCCAATAAAGGCTGGTGCTGGAATAATTCAGGAGGTTTTCAGACTCGGATTTAGAGGTGGTTTTCCGTAGTATGCCGGTAAATTTAGTTTTTGGAAGGGGAAATTACAGTGCTTGACCCGAGCACAAAGAAGAGCCAATGAAAATCGACCTTAGAGGGCAATGTACGTTGGAATCTAGGGCGCTCTTAAGGGAGCTGGTCCCTAATCTCACACCTGCTTACACTCAGTCTTCTGGAAAGAGAAGTGGCGCGTAGCAATCCTCAGCTTGTTTCTTTAGATCAGCATACATCTTGTCTTTGGCTGCTTG
>NZ_JBUZTL010000052.1:0-5308 GCF_055408345.1 Pseudomonas sp. B424
AAGTCTGCAGAGGCTTCCATAAAAGCGGTTGATAATAAGGCGGCGTTAAATGCCGAAGCGATTGATCGCAATCAAAAGTCTGCAGAGGCTTCCATAAAAACGGTTGATGATAAGGCGGTGTTAAATGCCAACGCGATTGATCGCAATCAAAAGTCTGCAGAGACTTCCATAAAGGCGGTTGATGATAAGGCTATTAAAAATGCCAACGATATCGCGCTAAACAAACAGGACGCTGATTCCAAAGCCGACACTCACGCGAGTGTTATAGCGGCCAACAAACAAATTGCAGATAAAGCCACACAGGCAGTGGATATCAAGGCAAATCAGAATGCGCATGTCATCGCGCAAAATAAAAAAACTGCAGCTGACGCCACCCATGCTGTTGATGCGCGAGCCACTCAACGAATATCCCAGGTTAATAGTGTTTTAACTGGGCACAGTCAGGTTTTAAATTATCATACGCAGGCCATTGATACCAATAGCCGCATGATCGCTTGGGCAAACGCGCGTGTTGATGAGGTGGAGGGGCGACTTGATAGCGTTGAAGAACGTATCAGTCGCGCAGAAAAGAAAGTAGCCAAACTAAACCGCAATATCAGTGGGTTTATGGCGCAAAGTGCTGCTATGTCGTCATTAATAACCCCCATGACGCCCGGGAAATTCTCCATCGCTGCCGCTGTAGGTGCCTCAGGCCCCGCCCAAGCATTTGCGGTTGGGGCCGGTGCACGTCTAGATGAAGTATGGAGTGCTAAAGCCAGTGCAGCTTATGACAACGTCTCTCGTCAAATTACAGGTGGCGTCGGGGTTGGGATGGAGTTTTAAATTAAACTGCACATGATTAAATATTAGTATTATGCATCCTCTGGATATTTTAAGACCTCATCTTAATAACCCACTCAGTCGAAACGTTTTGGCGGTGTTATCAAATAGCACCTGCTCTAGTACTCCACGTTTAGTTAGAGCAGGTGTTAGCCACGTTGTGAAGTCGACTCCAATGCCTTCAGGGCGATCTGTCTTCCTCATCAGTGCCTTAGATTCTCAAAAGTATGTTCTGTGACGGGCTCATTTACTGGCTGGAAGCTTGCAGCTTCCGATATGCCCGCGTGTCTGGGCCATCTGACAGGCAGGGCGCTGAGTATGTCGTCAATAAGACTTCTTGATGGTTAGCGCTCGATAAACCCCAACTACCGCAAGATAGGGCCTTGGCTTATCGTGACATTTATAGCGAGCAGTTCCACGGCAGCAGGGCTTCGTAGTCATCTACCGATTGGGCCGGCGGCAGCCGCTTAAGTGCGTGGCACAGCCACATATGTTGATGTATGCGATTGTTTTGCGCAGGACCAAATTTTAAATTTATAAATAGTCAATGCAACGATAGCAGGTCCATAAGAAATATTTGGGCCGGCGCGGGGGGGGGGGTAGTCAAGTTTGGCAGCAACATGACCGTAAATTCGACAAGCCCACCCTACGCGTGGAAGTGTGTGCCCGTTACTCCATGAATGGCCGCGCACGCAATAATATCGGCAACTTATGTATTAAGAATCGTACAAGTCGGTGAGCTGAAGTTGCGCTGCTAATGAACAAGACAGGTTGCACGCTGATCAGTGCGAGTATGTATTAAACCTGTGAAAAGTATCAGGTGGACGAAAGCTAGTTGGCGTTCAACAAAACCAAATTCATGTGGGGTGAGTAGGGTGTGATGCTCTGGCTGCCCTTTTAATTCGATCCAGTACACCCACTCGTGTCGTCGGGGTCGACACCAATGTAAGTAATACAGGGTGCATTAAAACAGATGATTTAAACGCTGCTCCCTACGTTGTCAAAATACTGACAATAACATTCGACTGAATTATTTCTATGGGTAGATAAGTTATAATGTTCAAGATAATAAGTATTTTGCTGTCAGCACTTTTCACTGCGGGATGCAACGGCTTCGTAAAGCCCGATTTTTCGGGGCCCGTTAATGACTCATACTTTGTAATCTCCTCAGGCTTTCCAGCACCGTTTCTATATATGGCCTCGGCAGTACAGTGGAACGAGGATTACGCAGTAACGACCCAACATACCCCATTCTTGCCCAATGTCGCATATGCCTGTAGTACAGGCTGTGATCTCGTCTTCATCAAGCGTAAAGCAGACGGCCACTATCCTTCATGGAGAGCACCGTATCTAGGTGAGAACATAACTGCCGCAGGGATGAGTCCATATATGATGACCACCACGGGCAAGGGTAAGGTGTATCAAACTCCCTTCCTCAATCTAAAAGAAAATAGCGGTGATCTTTATGGTATTCACGATGCCCCATTGATCAAAGGAATGTCGGGTGGGCCGGTCATCGGCAGTGACGGCGGTATTGTCGGTATTAATGCAGGTTACTACTCGATTACTCCACACGATGTGGCTACGCAGTCCGGTTTAAGAGGTGCCAAGAGAGTAAGTATCTTTATTCCTTACTCAATTATTGCGCGTGAGTGGAGAATGTTCCAGGTTAAGCTTAATAACCAAAAGAGACTGGTCGTGCCGCGCTTGGCCGATCAAGGGCGTCATCCTTAGGGCAAGTCTATGCCGATCACCCAGCAACAACTGCAGCAGATCCTCCCAACGCCGGCCAAACAGCCGGCGCTTTTGTTCCTGTGCTAAACACCGCGATGGTCCGCTTCCAGATCGTCGGCACGAAACGCATCGCCGCCTTTATCGCCCAGATCGGCCACGAGTCCGGCCAGTTACGCTACGTGCGCGTACTGGGTAATGACCAATACCTGACAAATACGATACCGGCTCACTCGCCAAACGCTTGGGCAACACCCCCGAGGCGGACGGCGACGGTCAAAAGTATCGAGGCCGTGGCCAGATCCAGATCACCGGCCGGGCCAACTACATGGCTTGCGGCGAAGGGCTGGGCCTTGATCTGATCAAGCTGCCCGAGCTGCTGGAGAGGCCACAGCACGCATGCATGTCTGCGGCATGGTTTTGGGCGAGCAGGGGGCTCAACACCTTGGCCGACGCGGGCCCGTTCGATAGGATCACCCGGCGCATCAACGGTGGGCAGAACGGCGCGGCGGATCGTCAGGAGCTGTATGCCCGGGCGCTGAAATCGATGCGGTGAAGTGGGGCGGGGTGCTGTTGATCATCCTGGCCCTGATGGCGGGCAGCGCGTGGGCCGCATGGGAGTGGCAGGCCAACGCATACGTCAAGCAACTGGCTGCCAAGGAAGCTTCCCACCAAACCGAACGCACCGATCAGGCCAATGCCAACGCCGCGCAAATTCTGAGGGAGCAGCGCAAGCGTCTCGCCCTGGAGCAATGGCTGGCAGCGAGTGACCAAGCCCACTATCGAGCACTGACTGATGCCAATACCAAACAAGCCCGCCTGCGTGATCGCCTTGCTACTGCTGACCTGCGGTTGTCAGTCCAACTCGACGCCGCCGCAACTGCTTGTGACGGAATGCAAACCACCACCAGCACCGGCGGCGTGGTTTATGGCGCCCGTAGAGCCAAACTTGACCCAGCGCATGCTCAACGAATTATCGGAATCACCGGCGACGGCCACCAAGCCTCCTTGAGGGGGGGCTAGAAAAGCTGACTTTAAAGCGGGCATGTTTTAAAAAAATCTATTTTTTATGCACTTAAATCGGTCTTGTTGGAAATAGTTAAGTTTTAATTGGTGGTGTGGATGCGTCCTGTGTTTTGCTAGCGTGATGCTGAAGAAAACTAGAGTAGGCGAAGTTTATTTTGGCTCTGGTGTGGTGCGCTCAGAAATAACCAGATTTCTTACTTCGCCTTCAGTGTCTGAATTGAGTTTTAGTGAATGGCTACCTTGTGAAAAGAATAAACTTCGTCCCTGTTGTAACTGGCGTTTATTAGGGCAGGCTTATCTGGACCTTCCCAAGGTTTTACGTTGTATGCCAGTGCGTCAATATACTCTTCGGGTTTTCAAAAAGTATTTGCCTGAGGGGAATTAAAAAATCGTCATCTCCGATTATAATTAAACATACCTCATGGTCGAATTGCCGGTTTTCTGGGTCATCATAGGTGATTAGTCCAGGTGACATGCCTTGTCGTTAGCACAAAGCAAAAGCGCTGTCTGCGAGTTGCCTACAGTTAACAGCTTTGAATTCAAAAGCTTTCATAAGTGTTTTTCAATCTCGGAGCTGCTTGAGTGTTTAGTGCAAAAAATAACCATGGTGCAAAAGAGTGATCTGGTGGATTTTCTTTAGTTGCTTTAATTGGCGGGTCATGATTCCTGATTGAAATTTTTAAGTCTAGATCGAGGGGGGAGAATTACGCGCTAGAAGATTGATATATACCATCCTAAGTGCGGGTTATGATTACTTTTTCATAAGATGATTGTGCGGGGATGAGGATATGTGATTTTAAAAGGGGGGTGGGTTTTGCTGTGCGGGTAATTAAGTATGATTCTCTAAGTGGGCTTAAGGATTTTCAATGGGTATTAAGGGTTTGTAAGGGTTTGTAATGTTTATAAGGTGCGCGTGCTAGGTATGATTATCTGCAGTTTTTTGGGTAATTAGGTGCTTCGATGAAAAAATATTTTTGGGTTTTTACCTTGATTGTGGGAAGTGCAAATTCCTCTGCCGGGCCACTCGAACTTTGGCAAAGAGATGGTAGCATGCGGGATGTAGATGCACTAGATCCTGATGTAAAAGAAAAAGTTACCGTTACGAATGTGTCTGACGCAATGTCGAAGAGGGAATACCCTAGTGGGATAAAGTTTGCGGATGAAGAAAGAGTGAATAGCCTTGTAAAAGTAGCTGATGAATATATTAATGCGAAGAGAAAAGAAGCAAAAGACCTCAGGGATGATAATAATTATTTATCAACCACGTTAAAGGGGGCGATCGATACTAATTCAAATTCAATCGAAGTTAATAAGCAAAAAGTTGGTGCTATGGATTCCAGGTTGAACTCGGTAAAAGCTGAGGTTGATCGGAATACTAGTGATATTGTCGCTAACAAGAACAGCGTAGAAAAAGCGACTAATGCGACTAAAGCGCTAGAGCGGTTAGCGAATGCTGTAGATAAACAGGCAACCCAAAACAGCAGCGATATTGCGACGAACAAACAGATCGCGGCAGATGCCACGAGCGCGGTGGATGCCAAGACATCTAAAAACAGTAGCGATATTGCGACGAACAAACAGATCGCGGCAGATGCCACGAGCGCGGTGGATGCCAAGGCCTCTAAAAACAGTAGCGACATTGCGACGAACAAACAGACCGCGGCAGATGCCACGAGCGCGGTGGATGCCAAGGCCTCTAAAAACAGTAGCGACATTGCGACGAACAAACAGA
>NZ_JBUZTL010000053.1:0-4867 GCF_055408345.1 Pseudomonas sp. B424
ACGCCACCACAGGCGGCAGCGTTTGCCTGTGAAGCCGCGACCTTGGGCGGCCCGTCCGGAGTGGTGCCCGAATGAGCGGCCGTTACGGTAACGGCAGCGACCCGTTAGCCGCGATTAGTACGTCGCCTGAAGTGCTGGCCACACTGCGCCGTCGAATGACTGCCATCGAGCTCGCCGCCGACACCCTGCAGGTGCATCTGGCCAGCGAGCGGGCGCAAGGTTTTGTTGAGATGCTGGAAGAGCTCAAGGTGCTTAAGCCGGCCGACATTGAAAGCCTGTACCTGATCATTGATGACGCCGCTCAGGCGCGCGTCACGGCGTTGCTGCTGTGATCGGGGACGGGATTCACGAAGACGCGCTGCAGCACCTGGTGCAACAGAGCGCGGTCAGGGAGTTTGTCGCCGGCCGTGATACCACCCGTACCAAGTGGACGTTTTCGGTACGCCTCGGCGGGCCGCACTCGCGGCTGATTCCAGTACGGTCGAGGCGGGAGGTGATTCGTACCTGGGCCAGCCTGACGGCGGTGGGTCGCTTTGCCGAAGGGCTCGGCGTGCGAGGCTTTGCGGTGGAACTGTGAAGTTTCGCGCCCGCGAAACTGGCCACGGCTTTTAGTTATCGAGAGCGTCGAGCAAATTTGCCCAAGTAGGGGCTTCCCCTGGCTTCGTGTTGTGAGGCAATGCAGGTTTAGGCTCGGGTTTATGCTCGATCAGCCGAAGTGATTGTTGCAGCTCTTGTATCTCTGCACGCAGCAATCGAACCTCTTCAACCAGCGAGTGTAGGGCTGGGTGTAGGGCGTCAATTTCAGGTGTAGGGGAAGTGTAGGGTGAGGGTGTCGGGTCAAGTGTAGGGCGGTGTAGGGTGATCCCCTGTGGTTCGCCATAAACACGGATCATTTCTGATAGGTCGATAACCTTTTGCCCTTTACCGTCTAGGCCAGCAGTTACGCGGCCTTTAGACACGGCCTCATGCAATGTTGAACGGTGTAAACCGTAGAGTTTTGCCATGCGGCCGATGGTTAATTTTGCCATGTAGGGCAGTGTCGGGTTCTGTCTGTAGGGTGCCCTACAGTCTACTGCTATTTATGAGACTTAACCGACCATTCCCTAACGCGGTCCGGTGGACCTTGTTGGCTACCGTGCTGGTAGGCAGCACAGCTGCCAGACCCACACGGCAGCTTGTGAAAGACACAGGGTTTGCGCTGAGCGAGCAAACGCAATATCTTTGGGTAATAGATACATAGCATTAAAACGAAAAAACCCTGCCAAGGCAGGGTTTCATTCGGGCCAGCGGCGACGGCAATCGCTCTGGCCAAGGTCTCGGGGAATCTCTGCTTTTCGGTGCGGGGAACGAGACCTGGTAAGCCAATTCTGTCGGGAAAACTCCCGTCTGTCCAGCTTCCAGCCTCCCCCGACACCTCTTCCCGACGCTTGGAATCAAGATGCTTTGGGCCCGGGAAGTAATAGCTGCCGATCAAGGGGATCTCTTCACGGCAGCCGGTATAGCCGGTTAGGTGCGACCCGCAAGGGCGAGAAGGCAATGGCAGGGCAGCGTAAAAACCCAACCACGGGCGCTGTCACTGTCCTAAAACCCACCAACCGCCAGACGCCGAAGAGGGCAGGGGGCGCAGTGGTAAACAATCCCCGAAAGTCTGGAACGCCTGTTGGGAGTGGGAGCCGGGTGGTCGCACCTGGAACAAAATCCTCACTGCGTGGAGTCATGCGAGACGCTTTTTTTAAAAGCCGATCGTAGGGGCTCCCACGCCAGTGGGAGCCATCAAGAGCGTCGCGTAGCCATCATTATTGCCGCCAGTGGGCGGCCTTAGACTGGCGTCAGCCATCATTGCTCGTGCTCTTGTCTCTCAGGGTTATTACCCGCTTTGGATCTTTCCCAGCGAGTGGGGGTCCCCCTTTAGGGGGTCGAGCTGGTGAGCGCGTAGCGCGAATGCTCTTGGCTTTTTGTTCTTTTGTACCTTTTCACCTTTATACCTCTCCTATTGGCGTTCTATTGCTGAAGCAATAGCCAACGCAATAGAACGACCAATAGAACGCTACATAGATAATCCAAGACAAAAGCAGAGCAACAGCGCGCCATCCCTACGGTCTGTCGTGGCCGCCCTGCGGGACGCCCAAACCTTCCGGGGGAGCGCCCCGTCAGGCTTTCAGGGTTCCGACTCGCTGCGCGAGCCTCCACCCTCTTTCCTCCCCTGCGCCCTGGACGGGCTTGTCTCGAAAATTCACCCGCGTGCGCGCCCGGCAAAGCCGGACCAACCTGCATTCTGCAATTGCGCGACGTCTCGTTGCGGTCCTTCGTCCCTTTCTCGACTGCTACATCGCGAATCCAGGTTGGTCCGGTTTCACCTGACGCGCACGCAAGCGATGCGGCCGGATGCTTCGCACCCTGGTTTCGCCCTGAACGGGCTGCACCAGGGCAGAACGGAAAAATTCGTCCTGGGGGACATTTTCCCTCACACCCCTCGTGGGCTCGGTGTGTGTCTGTCAGGCTACTTCCGCCGTCTTCGACGACGGTTTATCAGAGCGGCTAAGGCCGCTCTGGACGCGTTACCATGAGATTTTCGCTTGGGAGAAAACCTCATGCAGCGTTTAGCTAAACCTTCGGACTACGTCCGGCAAGAAGTTCTCGGCCAATCGACCTATGTGCTTCCTTGGGAGCCGCGGCTGTGCCCGGGAAATCCTACGGATGATCCTGCGCTAGGCGCTCATCTTTACAACGAGTTTGCCTGTGCTGCCGCTCAGGGTGTCACGCAGCAATCACCAGCCGAACAGATAGCCGACATTGTTGATTGGGCCATAGCTACGCCTGGCGAAGCCGCGCGTAGCTTGGCGGCTGACCTCGCTGCTACGTACCAGGGCAAGCATCAGTTTCGAATGGAAGATTTAGAGTTTTGGGACGAGGAAACTAAGCCGCATCGAGCGCACCTAATTTTTCATAATGAGCACATTCAGGATCTATCAGCTCCTGTAATCATGGCTTTACGTGTGAGAGCGGTAGTAAATTAGGGCGTTGTGCCTAAAGCTTGAGTTTTTTCTGGAAATTCCAAAAAACAAGGAAGAGAAATGGTTATTAGAGTGATACCTAAGTCTAGTGCGTGGGACCATGCCGTTAGTCTAGATAAGCATACAATTAAAAGCGTGCCTATTGGTCCTAATGCGCAAGGATATATGCAATACGACACAGAAAGAACAGTCATTGGTGAGGAAGTATTTAAACTTAAGTACAGATCAGATTTTACCAAGGTTGAGTCTTTAGCTAATTCTGTGGTTGCAGCTCTGCAAGATAAAAGTTTTCCAAAAATTCACGTAGTCATACCTATGCCTGCGAGTAAGAAAAGGGCACAGCAGCCAGTTTACGAGGTGGCTAAAAAAGTCGCTGAAATCTTGGGGGCTTTTTTTACAGAAGATGTTTTGGTAAAAATTAAAACTACCGGAGCCATGAAGGATCTAGATTCTTATGACGAGCGTGTAGATGCTCTTAAAGGATGTTTTGAATCACGTGACCGCCTTACTAAAGGTCCGTGGAATATTATTGTGATTGACGATTTGTATGATACTGGAGCCTCTCTTGAGGCCGCCTGTACAGAACTGCGTAAGTATACTAATATTAAAAATATCTCTGTTGTTGCTTTGACTCGGAGGAATTAAATGTCAACAGTTTTCATATCTGGGTCTATCAAGATAAAAAGCCTAGACGATAAGGTAAAATCTAGGCTGGATAAGGTTATATCGTCTGGTGTAAAGGTATTGATTGGTGATGCTGGAGGAGTTGATAAGTCCGTACAACAGTACCTTATAAAGAATAATTTTCCATCGGTTACAGTTTACTGTACCGGCGACTCACCTAGAAATAACGATGGTTCGTGGCCTGTCGTAAATGTTGAACCACCGATGAAAACTAAATCTAGAGCATATTTTACTGCAAAAGATTTAAAAATGGCTGATGACTCTGATTTCGGACTTATGGTTTGGGATTGTAAAAGCACTGGAACATTAAGCAATGTTATCGAGCTTTTAAAGAAAAAGAAGAAATCTGTAGTTTACGTATCGTCAAAAAAAGCTTTCCTTAATATATCTAGTGTTTCCGATTTACAAGCGTTAGTAAATCAGATGGATCATGATTCGTTTATTGAGGCAGATAAAAAAATAGCGCTCAATAAAACTATGGGTATGCTCACAGGCGTTTCTTTAGATGAGTCATCTGAATATGATTTGGATCATTTCAAAAAAATGATAAAAAATCACCAGATGGCGATTGCTAAGCATGAAAAATCTATTGCAGATATAAAACTGCAAATAGAACAAATGAGAGAACCTATGGATGATATGTTTGCACAGCACTAGCTGGTGCGAATAACGCCGCTTATGTTCAAAAGGCCCCCACACTTGAGAGAGTGCTGGGGGCCTTTTTTTCTGGGCACGGAAACCAACCCCCCCCTACACTGGTACACCAGAACCCATTGCTATGGTTTTACGCGTAGTGGGCCACTGACTCGGAACAGGACACCACCGCCATGCCGTTACCCGTCACGCCCTATTATGAGCGCCGTCTGCGCGACCTGCGCACGCTATCCCCTGCGGCTGCCGCACTGGCCGAGCGCATCGCCTTGGACCTGCAGCCGCAAATGCTGGCCACCTCGACCGAGACGTTGGAGGCGCAGTTACTGGATCACCTGCAGGAAGTGGCTGAGCAACAGACGCGTTGTGTGACTCGACTCTGGGACTGGTTAAACGCCGTGGTCAGCGCCGGAGCGCTGACGCCACCACAGGCGGCAGCGTTTGCCTGTGAAGCCGCGACCTTGGGCGGCCCGTCCGGAGTGGTGCCCGAATGAGCGGCCGTTACGGTAACGGCAGCG
>NZ_JBUZTL010000054.1:0-4593 GCF_055408345.1 Pseudomonas sp. B424
CCGTCCGTTCTGTCGGACGGGTCAAGAATCCATCCATCAGTGACAGCAGATCATTTAACCCACCACCTGGGAGTACTGCGGTTCGTTTGAGGTGGTCGAGGGTGGCCGCCCCTACCAACACCTTGACCCGGTCATCCTCCTTCTTGGTGTTGGCTTTGATGCGTGCTTCCGATTGCTGGATACGGGCGTTGAGTTGATCCCGTTTACGCTTGAGTTCTTCCAGATCGTTAGCCATTCAGTCCGTCCTAGTGTGATGAAAGAACCGAGCATATACCGTGATCTTGTGGTTGATCCAGGTGATGCGGTTTCTGTGGATTTACATTAAAGTAATGGCTGACATAGATGCCCCCGAAGCAAAGCAAGGGCGCACTTTAGCAATCTACGATTGCGTGCGGCCCCTACGGGGCAAATCAAAAGCAAGATCAGGAGCAAAGCGGCGTGGCGATTGGGTCGGCCAGTGTTCAGAGCATCAGCAGAAGCGGTGGCCGTTCGGCCACTGCCGCTGCTGCGTATCGCACTGGCCAGAAAATCACCGACGAGCGCACTGGGCAGATTCACGATTACACCCGCAAGGGTGGTGTCGTGGATCTGGCCATGTACCTGCCGAACGGTGCCCCGGCCATGACCACCGCCGAGCTGTGGAACAAGGCCGAATCCGCCGAGAACCGGAAGAACAGCCAGGTCGCTCGCGAGCTGTTGGTGGCATTGCCGCATGAGTTGACCGAGGTGCAGCGACGGGAACTGGTGGACGCCATCGCCGGGGCGATGGTCGAGCGCTACGGCGTAGCAGCCGAGGCCGCGATCCACCGTCCTGGAGCGGAAGGGGATCAGCGCAACCACCATGTGCACCTGATGTTCACCACCCGGCGGATGGATGCCAGCGGGCAGCTCACCGAGAAAACTCGCGAGCTGGACGTAAAGCCGCGTAGTTCGGCAGAGATGCTGTGGATCAGGGGCATGGTGGAAGAGTCCACCAATCAGGCGCTGGAGCGTGCCGGGCTCGATGAGCGCATCGACATGCGCAGTCTGGCCGACCAAGCCGCTGCGGCTATGGCTGAATTCGACATAGGGCCGCTGCCGCTGGATCAGCATGCGGACGCCCTGATGCGATTCATGGAGACCCTGCGGCTGCCGACCCTGCATGAAGGGCCCGACCTCACGGCGGCCAAGCGGGCAGCCAAGCGACGGGCCGAACCGTCCCTGTCCATTCTCGCCCAGGAGAATGAATTACGCGGAGAGCGCCAAGAGCTGGCCCAGCTCGATGCGCAGATTTACCACTTCGAACATTTCGCCCCGTTGCAGGCCGCTGCTGCGGCTGCGCGGCAGCAAGAGCAAGAACGCCAGGAACAAGGCCGTCGCGTGGCCGAACTGCGCCGCCAACTCAGCGAGGCCAAGAACGCGATCCATCACGGCAAAACCACTGCTGGGGTTTTGCGCGGACGGCTGAACGCTGAGCCCCCGCCCGTCGTGGCTGAGGCCCAGCGGCTGAAGGGCCAGGCCGAGCAGGCCAAGGCACAGGCGCAACAATGGCGGGAGAAGCATCCGACCAGGGCATGGGTGGCTGACACGTTTGGCCGCACGCTTGAGGTGGATCGGGTGGCCGATAAGGCGGTCGATCAGTTCAACACGTCGCAGGAACTTGTGCAGGCCCGACAGTGGCAGGCCGACCGCCGTGAACTGAGCGTCGAGCTGGAGCGCATCGAGGCGCAATTGCCGACGTTGGCCAAGCAGCCGCGCCGTATCGAAGACGAGCTGCTGTTGCATTACGGCGACGACAAGTTGCGGCAGGACATCGAGGACAGAATGCGGGTGGTCAAGGGACTGGAGCGCTCCATGGACGCGGAGCGCCGCGACCATGTGCGTGGCGCGAGGATGGAACTGGTCAAACGGCTGGAACTCTCCCCGGCTGGGTCTGACCTGGTGGAGGCTTACCGCGACGTCGAGCGTTTGTTGGAGCAGGCCCAGCGGCTAGAGGCCGACTGCGCCCAAGCGCGCAAACTGGAGGTGCTGGTGGCGACGCAAAGCACACTGAGTGATGCCCGCCGTCTGATCGAGAAAAGCCAGCACCGGGCGCAGCCCGAGCTGGTTGAAGCGCTCAGCGCGATCCAAGAGCAAGAGAAACAGATCCGGCAATTGCGGGGGATGTATTCGAATCAGTGGCCCGAGCTGGACGCCCTTAAGCGCCTGCAGGGCGATGCCTGCGCTTTGCGTGACATGGTTGAGGGCAACCGCGAGCAACACGCCATGTCGCGCCCTGAGGAGCGTATACAGGCGCGCTCAGAACCAGAATCAGGGCCAGAGGATAAGCCGCGCAGCATGCCGCGCATGAGGTAAGCACCCCATTCTATAATCGCTCTATAATCGACTATAAAGCGCTACAGGCCTCGTAATACGCGGCCTCCAACTTGGGTACTTAGGTATTTAGGCCGCTCAGCTGCATCTGTTTCAGTCTGGCGTTTGCTGCTTCCTCGCTCTCGCCGGGCTTTGCAAAGCGAGACATTTCCAGCGCAGTCAGCTTGCCGCTCTTGCGCTTCGCCGGGGCTTTTCCCACCGCCTTGGCGGGCTTCTTCGGCCCAAAGCTGAACGCCAGATGTGTGACCTTGCGCCCGGTCTTGCGCTGCGTCCACTCCACCTGTAGCGGGCTGTGCTCGTTGATCTGCTTGATGGCAGGCTCAAGCACCCATTTCTTGAAATCCTTGATCGAGGGGTAGCGGTCTTCCAGTTGGAACCACTCACGCAGCTGGTCAATTTCTATTTCGCGCTGCCCGATGCTGTCCCATTGCATGAGTAGCTCGTAAAGCCTGATCGCGTGGGTGCTGTCCATCTTGGCCACGTCAGCCAAGGCGTATTTGGTGAACTGTTTTGTGAGTTCAGTCAGGTACGGCAGCATGTCCTTGGTGAACCTGAGTTCAACACGCCCCTCACCCTCCCGATAGATGATCGTTTGCACCCAGCCGGTAATCATTACGCTTGGTCGTTTCCCCCGGCCATTGGGTTCTTGGGTCAAGCGGACTTCCCGCCGTTTCAGGCGCAGGGCCGCTTCTTTGAGCTGGCTGTAGGAGGATTCGATAGGGACACCCGCCATCGTAGAGATCTCTTCAGCCGTCACCGAATACATCACCTCATCGGTGACTGGCTCGTTCCTTTTCACCTGACTGATACAGGCCAGAACGATCCGCTGCTCTTGGACACTGAGACGGTAAGCTGCCTCGACTAGGGCATTACTTTTGTAAACCATCGGCGGTGAACCCATGCACTACTCCATGTGTATAAAGGGAGTTGGTATCTATCTCCCCTTATACAACAAATCCCTCCCCTCACAACAACAAATCCCTCCCCTCACAACAACAAATCCCTCCCTTAATGGCAACAAATCCCTCCCTTTTTAAACGCTACAGAGCACGTAATCCGTGGCCTGTAGACGACCGAAAAGGTTTAAAAGGGAAAAGGAAAAATAAGCGCTGAAGCAAAAAAACAGTGATCAGATCCAAAACCGGCGCCCCTCCAGTCCCTGCTCGCCCTCCCAGCGACGCGCTCGGCTCAGGTTGCTGCAAGGGCGTTTCGCTCCTTCGAGGCGCTGGCTTCGCCCTGCGCGCTCCGCTTGCCTGCGGCCAGTCGGGGGGGGACCTTGACTTTTGTACAGAACGTGGTACAATGTTCGTAGTGATTGGCTGGGAATCAATCGCACTGATAAGCACTGAGCAACACTTACTTGTCCGAGCATTAGCCTCGGGCCACCCCCCCACTTTCGCTTCTGGCTAACCCAGAAAGGAAATTGAATATGCAAGTACTGTCTTTTAGCCAGGCCCGTGCCGACCTAAAGCAGACAATGGATGATGTTTGTCGGGACCACGAGCCCGCTGTAATCACGCGTCAGCGTGGCGAACCTGTAGTTATGCTCTCCTTGGATGACTACAACGGACTGCGCGAAACCATGTATCTACTGGGATCGCCTGCAAACGCCAAACGCCTACGTGAATCCATTGATCAGCTCCGGTCCGGTAAAGCCGTTACCAAGGAGTTTTTGATTGATGAGCACCCAGAAGCAGAAGAATAAAGAACAAGTCCGCAGCGCCGTCACTGTCGCGTTTACAGCCCATGGTTGGGATGACTATGAGCACTGGAAAACCGCCGACAGCGACATCTTCGATAAGATCGATACTCTGATCAAAGAATGTCTCCGAACCCCTTTCAAAGGCACTGGTAAACCAGAATCGCTAAGTGGCGATCTTTCTGGTTTTTGGTCGCGCCGTATTACTCGTGAGCACCGCTTGGTCTACCTGTATGAAGGCGGGGTTTTGACGATTATTGGCTGTCGTTTCCACTACGATTAGTCATGAGTGAATGGTGAGTACGACCTTTGACCTGGTTCGCTTACAGCGACCAGGATGAAGACCGAGGCATGCCATCATTCCCCCTCCTGCGCGGCAGCGCCCTTAATACCAATTACACGGTGCAAGGCCTCAGAGCCGCGCTTGTCCGTGCCCAGAACAGCCGTCCGTTCTGTCGGACGGGTCAAGAATCCATCCATCAGTGACAGCAGATCATTTAACCCACCACCTGGGAGTACTGCGGTTCGTTTGAGGTGGTCGA
>NZ_JBUZTL010000055.1:0-4518 GCF_055408345.1 Pseudomonas sp. B424
CGGCGATGCCGACAAATCAAAAACAGATCACAAGAAAATCGAGAATCAAAAACCGTGGCGCTCTACTCCGCATCCGTCAAACCCATCAGTCGTAGCAGTGGCCGTTCCGCCACTGCCGCTGCTGCGTATCGGAATGCAGAGCGAATCATCGACGAGCGTACCGGCGACATTCACGACTACACCCGCCGTTCCGGCGTGGATCACGTCGAGTCATTTGCTCCGGTCGGTATGGCTCCACAGTCAGGTTCTGAACTGTGGAACAAGGCCGAAGCCGCCGAGGTTCGCAAGAACGCCCGAGTGGCCCGGGAAGTGCTCGTCGCACTGCCTCACGAACTTGACCAGGTACAACGCCGAGAGCTGGCCAAGTCGATTGCCCAGGGCTTGGCCGATCGCTACGGCATAGCGGGAACGCTGGCCGTTCACCAGCCCGACCGAGAGGGCGACAACCGCAATCACCACGTCCATATATTGATGACCACGCGCCGCCTTGATGCGTCGGGCCAGTTGGGCGAGAAGACCCGCGAACTGGACGACGTGAAGCGCGGCCCGCAAGAGGTGGAGTGGATACGGGCCATGATCGAGGGTCGAACCAACCAATCACTGGAGCGCGCCGGGCTTGAGGCGCGGGTGGATCGGCGTTCTTTGATTGAGCAGCGCGCCGCTGCGCTCGATGCCGGCGACATGGATCGAGCTGCGGAGCTGGATCGGCCGGCAACCCTTCACGAAGGCCCAAGGGTGACGCAGATCAGGCGCGAGTCGGCCCGTAAAGGCCGGGCGCCGTTGGGCGCTCTGGATCGAGCTGCAGCGAATGACCATACCCGCGAACTGGTGATCGACCGGGCAGAGCTGGGCATGGTGTCGGCACAGATTTTTAGCTTTGAAAAAGCTCGGGCAGAGCGTGCTGCACGCGAACAAATCGCTAAAGCCGCTGCTGATGGAATGGCCGCTTTCAATGCTCGCTTCCAGCAAAACCAAGACATCAACGCCCGTATTGAGGCGGAGCGCGAACGCATGGCCAACGAGCTGCACAGAGTTGCCCTGGAGCGCGCCGCACTCGAACGGCAAGAGCAGGCCAAAGCGGCCTTAAAACGATTCGAAAAAGACCAGTTAAACCACGATAAAGGCCCAAACAAAGGCCCTGACTTCGGCATGTAAGGGGAAGAATTTGAACATCAGTGAGCAGGAGCTATTTGGCCTGATGGCAGTAGCCAAAGAGCAGCAGCGAGCGGCCAGTGAGGCACTGCAAAAGCTGGAGGATCGACAGGTTGCACTGAATGCGGTCATAGCCCGTGCTGGCACAGCCGTTGAAGAGATGCACAAAGCGGGTCAGGCCTCGGCGCTTATCATCGAGAAAGCCACGCGGATCGCGGTTGAGAAGGCGGTTCAGGCCGCGCTAGCGAACGTCCAGCAGCAAACTCAGTCCACTCTTGGAGATTCTGTAAACCCGGCTGTGAAAGCGCTACAGGGCGTTACAGCGCGTGCTGAGAAGGCGGAAGAAAGCCTGCATCAAGCAGCAAGTTCTATCAGCTGGAAGTGGGCGGTCATCTGGACTTCAACCAGTTGCGTGCTGCTGGCTTCCATCGTGGGGTTGTCGATGCTTTTGGTACCCAGTCCCAACGAAATCGCTGACCTCAGAGCCGATGTTGCCGCCCTGGAGGCCCAAGGGGGGCGGGTTCAGCTGTCTGTATGTGGCGATTCCAAACGGCTGTGTGCAAGGATCGATCCGAAGGCTGAGAAAGGCGATCAGTACGGTCAAAACGGACAGCGCTGGATGATTTTGCAGGGTTACTGATTTGTGCATACAGGCGTGAGAGAGGAACAGTCAAAAGGCCCGGCTGTTACGAAAAATTATAGGGAATATAGCCATGCGTGATAACGAAAAAAGGGACTATTTTGGTGAGCAGTCCGGTGTCAATTCTTTAACTTGGATTGAGACGAAGCGTGCTTATCAGGAGGGGAAATTAGGATTCTATGTGGATCGAGGATTAGCGATCAAAGCAGCGTCTAGCGGTCTTGATACCGGGTTTTTAGGGCCCTTGTATGGAATGGCTCTGCCCATTGTTGTCATCGCTGGGATCGTGATGGCTTTTGTTTTCGCGTGGTGGTGGTTTTTTGTTGGTGTTGGACTCGCTATCGCATGCTTTCGATTGTCTCGACACGCTGCGGTTAAGGCTGTGATGAGAAGTGCTCTTCAAAATGAAGACTTGTTTCAAGTTTTTCGTGACAACAAGGTCATATGGTTTGAAAAGCTCTGACGCGCTGCGCTTGTCGGCCTTTTCGATGCCCTGCGGCTGCGCCACAGCGCCCCAAAATGGCTCACCAAACGGGCAAAGTTTCCGATTCGGAAACTTTGTCTGAATAAAAGATGTTCCACAGGCGTTTGACGCCAAAGGGAAAACACAAGATATTGTGTTTCGCGATTACTTACGCCCGTGGAACACTTTCACGGTCGTAGAAACGACGAAACCCCGCCAAGGCGGGGTTTCACGGGCTGGGCGGGTGCTTGTAACACCTCCAGCCTAGGTCTCGGGGAATTCTGCTTTAGGAGGCGGGATTCGAGACCTGGAAAGCCAATTCTGCGTGGGAAACCCCCCGCTGTAAAGCCTCCAGCCTCTTCCCGACACCTCCCCCCGACGCTTGGATACCATGATGCTTTGGGCTTGGGGGAGTACAGCTGCTGATCAAGGGATCTCTTCACAGCAGCCGGTATAGCCGGTTAGGTGCGACCCGAAAGGGCGAGAAGGCAACGGCAGGGCAGCGTAAAAACCCAACCACGGGCGCTGTCACTGTCTTAAAACCCACCAACCGCCAGACGCCGAAGAGGGCTAGGGGCTACTGCTGTAAACAACCCCCTGAAAGTCTGGAACGCCTGTTGGGAGTGGGAGTCGGGAGTGTTTATTCCTCCGAAATTTCCCCGCTGCGTGGAGCCATGCGAGAGGCTTTTTTTAAGGCCAATCGTAGGGGCTCCCACGCCAGTGGGAACCTCAACCGGCGCGCCAGCCAGCATCATCTTGCCGCCCTGCGGCTCTAGCTGCGCGTCAGCCAGCCTTGCCCCTGCTCTTGCTCTCAAGGGTCATAACCCGTTCTGGATCTACTCCAGCGAGTGGGGGTCCCCCTTTAGGGGGTCGAGCTGGTGAGCGGAGCGAATGCTTTTGTCTTTGGTCTTCACGTAACTGTCTGGCATTGACCACGAATAGTGGCCTACCTGCAGGCAGTTTTCGCGCTGTACACTCCCAGTTTTTTGCGTACCTTTCGGAAGCAGTGATGACCCGCGAGCAACTGACGGCTGAGCTTGTTGCCTGGATTAAAAATACAGGTCTAGCTGGCCCTATCGAGCCTGATCGAATGAGAGCGATGCTCTCCATTGGGCGATTTTCCCAGGAAATGCTGGGCTTGTTGCAGTGCGAAGACCTGGAGTTGGTTACGACCATCTCCGTCCTTGAGAAAATGATCTTTGATCATGGACTCAAGGAAGAGCACTTATGCGGCTTGCACGGCTTGATCTGTCAGCCAGAGAAGATATTCAAGTCGGCGACAAGACCTGACACTTCGGTGGTGGTCATGAGCTTGGAAACGCTCAGAGAACGGCCGATTATCCTACCGATTGAGCTTGGTAAGCGTATGGCTAAGGGGAAGCCATCCGTGCATTGGCTTTCCAGCGGGTATGCCAAAGACAACCGAGACATAATCGCCAAATGGAAGAACGATGGTTTGTTGATTTGGGAACGTTAGAGGTACTGCGAAGGGTCGAGCGAGAGGGTATATCGCCTAGGGCACGGATAGCGCAGCTCTGATTGCTGAGGTATTGAACGTGCCATCTAGGCAACTTCAAGCTAATCAAATATGAGCGTGAAGTCAACTGATAGTGGAATACGTAGCGTGAATTACGATGAAATCAAACAGGCCTTTTCCACCAATCCCCCGGCTTGAAACCCAGACCATTTCACCTTGACGAACCTGCTGACGATGGGAGTCGTTCATGGGTTTGGGGAGTACCGAACACACCCAAAAGATCATTCAGGTGTTTTCGAAACTAGTCGTTTGAATGCCTCAGAACCTTGGCCATTCTCCCCTAGAACAGCCAATCGTTCAGCGGGTCGAGTCAAGAAACCATCCAGAAGAGTCAACAGAGCAGCACGCTTTTCGGTGGATTGGGTTTGTTGATGCAGTACAGCCGCTCCAACCAAAACCTTGACCCTGTCTTCTGCCTTCTTGGCTGTAGCTCGTTGCCGTGCTTCTGCCTGCTGAATCTTGGCTGTTAGTTGGTCACGTTTTCGTTTCAGGTCGTCTAAATCAGCCATGTCTGTTATGCCTTTGATGGTGTCGGTTATGGTCATTCTACGCTAGAGTATTGACGTGCACAGACCTACCCTGAAAGAAGAGAAGGGCGCACTTACGCAAACTACGTTTGCAGGCGGTCGGCGATGCCGACAAATCAAAAACAGATCACAAGAAAATCGAGAATCAAAAACCGTGGCGCTCTACTCCGCATCCGTCAAACCCATCAGTCGTAGCAGT
>NZ_JBUZTL010000056.1:0-4443 GCF_055408345.1 Pseudomonas sp. B424
AGCCGTGTCGGAGAAACAGTCAGACTGGAGCTGGGAGCTGGATTACCAGCACCGTGGCCGGGCGTTTGGGGATATGGTCAGCGTGCAGCTTTCCTGGGATCTGCCGCTGTTTCCTGGCTCTCGCCAAAATCCCAAAATCGCAGCCAAGCAGGCTGAACTCAGCCAGCTTGAGGCCGAGCGTGAAGCTCTGTCACGCGAGCACACTCAGGAACTGGAAAACCAACTGGCTGACTATGAGCGTCTGAATCGTGCGGTGCACCGAAATCAGGACAGTCTGTTGCCTCTGGCCAAGGAAAAGGTCGAACTCAGCATGGCCAGTTATCGTGCCGGAAAAGGCGATTTAAATGCCGTTGTTGCGGCCCGGCGTGAGCTCATCGAAGCGCGCCTCAAACAGATTGAGGTGGAAGAGCAGCGGGCGCAGACCAGTGCGCGTCTGTACTTTGCCTATGGGGAGCCCAGCCAGTGATCCTTAAAAAGTGGAATGGGGCATTGTTGGTAGGCATCTCGCTGACATTGGGTGTTGCCGGTGGTTACTGGTTCGCTCAGCAGCGGATGAACGGAGTATCCAGTACTGCCCAGGAGAGGGGTGTCAGCCCGTCGGGTGAACGCAAGGCTCTGTATTGGTACGACCCCATGTACCCGCAGCAAAAGTTTGATAACCCCGGAAAGTCCCCCTTTATGGACATGCAGTTGGTGCCTCAATACGCCAGCAGCGAAGGGGATCGTGCGGTCGTCAGTATCGATCCAAGCCTGACCCAGAACCTCGGTTTGCGTTTTGCGACGGTCACCCGGGGAGTCTTTGATTCCAGCCTAGATGTGGCAGGTGTCTTGGCGTTCAACGAGCGTGATGTCGCGGTGATTCAGGCCCGTACCGCCGGCTTTGTGGAGCGGGTCTATGCCCATGCTCCCGGCGATGTGCTCAAAGCCAACGCGGCGTTGGCGGATATCTTGGTGCCCGAGTGGGCAGCCGCCCAGACAGAATTCCTTGCCCTGAAGCGCAACGGTGATGCTGACTTGTTGGCTGCCGCCCGCCAACGACTCCGACTCACAGGGATGCCGGCAACACTGGTCACTCAGTTAGAGCGTGGCGGTAAGGTTCAGCCCTACCTGACGCTCACCAGCCCTATTGCCGGTGTGCTGCAAGAGTTGAATGTCCGTTCGGGTATGACCGTGGCGACGGGCGAGACTCTGGCACGGGTCAATGGCTTGAGCAGTATATGGCTAGCCGTGGCTGTTCCAGAATCCGATGCCGGGGCCATCACTGTGGGGCAGGCGGTCGAAGCGCGTCTGCCAGCCTTCCCGGGGACAACGTTCAGAGGCAAGGTCAGCGCGATTTTGCCCGAGACCAATCCGGACAGCCGCACTCTTCGGGTGCGGGTGGAACTACCCAACCCGGACGAGCACCTCAGGCCCGGTTTGACGGCGCAGGTGCGCCTGAGTCATTCGACCGGGGAAAGTGTGTTGTGGGTGCCGAGTGAAGCAGTCATTCGCACTGGCCGACGCGCCCTGGTGATGCTCGCTGAAGACGCCGGTCGCTATCGCCCGGTGGAGGTGCAACTCGGGCAGGAAAGCGATGGCAAGACGGCGATTGTGAAAGGTCTGACAGAAGGACAGAAAGTGGTTACGTCTGGCCAGTTCCTGCTCGACTCGGAAGCCAGTCTTAAAGGCATTGTTGCCAGCGCTGAGGAAGATTCACCACTCGGCGCAACAGCCTCCAGTTTTCATGAGGCCGATGGGCAGATTGTTGAGATCAACGACAAAGAAGTCACGCTCGCCCACGGCCCTTTCAAGACGCTGGGCATGCCTGGCATGACGATGACTTTCCCTCTTGCCAGCCCGGCGCTGATGCAGGGCCTCAAGGCGGGAGATAAGGTTCGGATCGCAGTGAGCCAGACGGACGATGGCTTGCGTGTCGAGCGCCTGGACAAATCAGGGAGCCAGCTATGATTGCTGCACTGATTCGTTGGTCGGTGGCCAACCGGTTTCTGGTGCTACTGGCTACGCTATTCGTCACTGCTTGGGGCATCTGGTCGGTACAAAGCACACCCATCGATGCGTTGCCGGATCTCTCCGATGTGCAAGTGATCATACGCACCCCTTATCCGGGACAAGCGCCGCAGATTGTCGAGAACCAGGTGACCTACCCGCTGGCCACCACCATGCTCTCAGTGCCGGGAGCCAAGACGGTGCGTGGTTATTCCTTCTTCGGTGACAGCTTCGTTTACGTGCTTTTTGAAGACGGCACGGACTTGTACTGGGCCCGCTCACGGGTGCTGGAGTACCTGAGTCAGATACAAAGCCGATTGCCGGCCAGTGCAAAACCTGCGTTGGGGCCGGATGCTACGGGGGTGGGCTGGATCTATCAGTACGCACTGGTGGATCGCACGGGTGGGCACGACCTGGCACAGCTGCGCGCACTTCAGGACTGGTTCCTCAAGTTCGAACTCAAGACCCTGCCCAATGTTGCTGAAGTGGCTACGGTGGGAGGCATGGTCAAGCAGTACCAGGTGCAGCTTGACCCGCTCAAGCTGGCCAGTCTGGGCATCACTCAGGCGGAGGTGACCGAGGCTATCGGCAAGGCCAACCAGGAGACGGGCGGCGCCGTGATGGAGATGGCCGAGACTGAGTACATGGTGCGAGCTTCCGGCTACTTGAAGACGCTCAATGACTTTCGGGCGATCCCGCTAAAATTGGGGGCGGGCGGGGTACCGGTCACCCTTGGCGATGTCGCCACCATCCAGTTGGGCCCGGAAATGCGGCGGGGAATCACCGAACTCGACGGCGAAGGCGAGACCGTTGGTGGTGTGGTGATTTTGCGCAGCGGCAAGAACGCTCGTGAGACCATTGCGGCTGTCAAGACCAAACTCGAAGAGCTGAAATCCAGTTTGCCGGCCGGCGTGGAAATCGTCACCACCTACGACCGTAGCAAGCTGATCGATCGCGCGGTGGAAAATCTCAGCCACAAGCTCATCGAAGAGTTCATCGTCGTCGCGCTGGTCTGCGGGATCTTCCTCTGGCACTTGCGCTCATCCCTGGTGGCGATCATTTCGCTGCCGGTGGGCGTGTTGATTGCCTTCATCGTCATGCGCTACCAAGGCATCAACGCCAACATCATGTCCTTGGGCGGGATTGCCATCGCCATCGGCGCCATGGTCGATGCCGCCGTGGTGATGATCGAGAACGCCCACAAGAAGATAGAGGCTTGGCACGCGGCCAACCCAGGGGAGGAGCTGAAGGGCGAGCGTCATTGGCACGTGATGACCGAAGCGGCTGCGGAGGTAGGCCCGGCACTGTTCTTCTGCTTGTTGATCATCACCCTGTCGTTCATTCCGGTATTTACCCTGGAAGCCCAGGAAGGGCGGCTGTTCGGCCCGTTGGCTTTCACCAAGACCTACGCCATGGCGGCAGCGGCGGGACTGTCAGTGACGTTGGTGCCAGTGCTGATGGGTTACTGGATTCGAGGTCGAATTCCCAATGAACAACAGAACCCGTTGAACCGGTGGTTGATTCGAATCTATCAGCCAGCCCTGGATGCGGTACTGCGTCGTCCCAAGATCACGCTAGTGGTGGCGCTCTTGGTATTTTGCAGTGCGCTATGGCCAATGTCTCGCCTGGGGGGCGAGTTTCTTCCACCGCTGGACGAAGGCGATCTGCTCTACATGCCTTCTGCTCTTCCGGGGTTGTCGGCACACAAAGCCGCGCAGCTGCTGCAGCAGACCGACCGTTTGATCAAGACCGTGCCTGAAGTCGAACACGTTTTCGGTAAAGCAGGGCGTGCCGAAACCGCAACCGATCCGGCACCTCTGGAGATGTTCGAAACCACCATTCAATTCAAACCACGCGAGCAATGGCGTCAAGGTATGACACCGGAAAAACTGGTGGAAGAATTGGATCGAGTGGTGCGAGTTCCGGGGCTGACCAATATCTGGATACCGCCGATTCGCAACCGTATCGACATGCTGGCTACGGGGATCAAGAGCCCCATCGGGGTGAAGGTTGCCGGCACCAATCTGATGGAAATTGATACGGTCACTCAGGCGGTCGAGCGCGTGGCCAAGGGGGTGCCTGGTGTCAGCTCGGCTCTGGCGGAGCGACTGACCGGTGGCCGATATATCGATGTGGATATCGATCGCAAGGCCGCCGCCCGCTACGGCCTGAATATCGCCGATGTGCAATCCATCGTGGCCGGTGCTATCGGTGGAGAGAACGTTGGGGAGACCATTGAGGGGTTGGCACGGTTTCCAATCAACGTGCGTTACCCACGGGAGTGGCGTGACTCGCTCGGTGCTTTGGAGCAATTACCTATCTACACCCCGTTAGGCAGCCAGATCACCCTGGGTACTATGGCGAAGATTAAGGTCAGCGACGGCCCGCCGATGCTCAAGAGCGAAAATGCTCGGCCTTCGGGCTGGGTTTATATCGACGTGCGGGGCCGGGACATTG
>NZ_JBUZTL010000057.1:0-3166 GCF_055408345.1 Pseudomonas sp. B424
ATTCCAGCCTAGATGTGGCAGGTGTCTTGGCGTTCAACGAGCGTGATGTCGCGGTGATTCAGGCCCGTACCGCCGGCTTTGTGGAGCGGGTCTATGCCCTTGCTCCAGGTGATGTGCTCAAAGCCAATGCCGCTCTGGCGGATATTCTGGTGCCGGAATGGGCCGCGGCTCAGACAGAGTTTCTGGCCCTGAGGCGTAACGGGGATGCCGATCTGTTGGTTGCGGCCCGTCAGCGCCTGCGACTCACAGGGATGCCGGCAGCACTGATTACTCAGGTTGAACGTAGCGGTAAGGTTCAACCGTATCTGACCCTGACCAGTCCCATCGCCGGTGTGCTGCAAGAGCTGAACGTACGCACGGGCATGACCGTGGCGACGGGCGAGACTCTGGCACGGGTCAATGGCTTGAGCAGTATATGGCTAGCCGTGGCCGTTCCAGAATCCGATGCCGGAGCCATCACTGTGGGGCAAGCGGTCGAAGCGCGTCTGCCAGCCTTCCCGGGGACAACGTTCAGAGGCAAGGTCAGCGCGATTTTGCCCGAGACCAATCCGGACAGCCGAACTCTTCGGGTGCGGGTGGAACTACCCAACCCGGACGAGCACCTCAGGCCCGGTTTGACGGCGCAGGTGCGCCTGAGTCATTCGACCGGGGAAAGTGTGTTGTGGGTGCCGAGTGAGGTAGTCATTCGCACTGGCCGACGCGCCCTGGTGATGCTCGCTGAAGACGCCGGTCGCTATCGCCCGGTGGAGGTGCAACTCGGGCAGGAAAGCGATGGCAAGACGGCGATTGTGAAAGGCCTGACAGAAGGACAGAAAGTGGTTACGTCTGGCCAATTTCTGCTCGACTCGGAAGCCAGCCTCAAGGGCATTGTTGCCAGTACCGAGGAAGACTCACCACTCAGCGCAACAGCCTCCAGTTTTCATGAGGCCGATGGGCAGATTGTTGAGATCAACGACAAAGACGTGACGATCGCCCATGGCCCTTTCAAGACGCTGGGCATGCCCGGCATGACGATGACTTTTCCTCTCGCCAGTCCGGCGCTGATGCAGGGCCTCAAGGCGGGGGACAAGGTTCGAATCGCGGTGAGCCAAACTGACGATGGTTTGCGTGTCGAGCGCCTGGACAAGTCGGGGAGCCAGCCATGATTGCTGCACTAATTCGTTGGTCGGTGGCCAACCGGTTTCTGGTGCTACTGGCTACGCTGTTCGTCACTGCCTGGGGCATCTGGTCGGTACAGAGCACCCCGATCGATGCGTTGCCGGATCTCTCCGATGTGCAAGTTATCATCCGTACCCCTTATCCGGGACAAGCGCCGCAGATTGTCGAGAACCAGGTGACCTATCCGCTGGCCACCACCATGCTCTCAGTGCCGGGAGCCAAGACGGTACGTGGTTATTCCTTCTTCGGTGACAGCTTCGTTTACGTGCTGTTCGAAGACGGCACGGACTTGTACTGGGCCCGCTCGCGAGTGCTGGAGTACCTGAGTCAGATACAAAGCCGATTGCCGGCCAGTGCAAAGCCTGCGTTGGGGCCGGATGCAACGGGAGTGGGCTGGATCTATCAGTACGCACTGGTGGATCGCACGGGTGGGCACGACTTGGCACAGCTGCGCGCACTTCAGGACTGGTTCCTCAAGTTCGAACTCAAGACCCTGCCCAATGTTGCTGAAGTGGCTACGGTGGGAGGCATGGTCAAGCAGTACCAGGTGCAGCTTGACCCACTCAAGTTGGCCAGTCTGGGCATCACACAGGCGGAGGTGACCGAGGCTATCGGCAAGGCCAACCAGGAGACGGGCGGCGCCGTGATGGAGATGGCCGAGACTGAGTACATGGTGCGAGCTTCCGGCTACCTGAAGACGCTCAATGACTTTCGGGCGATCCCGCTAAAATTGGGGGCGGCCGGAGTGCCGGTCACCCTTGGCGATGTCGCCACCATCCAATTGGGCCCGGAAATGCGACGTGGCATCACCGAACTCGACGGCGAAGGCGAGACCGTTGGTGGTGTGGTGATTTTGCGCAGTGGCAAGAACGCTCGCGAGACCATTGCGGCGGTCAAGACCAAACTCGACGAACTGAAATCCAGTTTGCCGGCCGGCGTGGAAATCGTCACCACCTACGACCGTAGCAAGCTGATCGATCGAGCGGTGGAAAACCTCAGCCACAAGCTCATCGAAGAGTTCATCGTCGTCGCGCTGGTCTGCGGAATCTTCCTCTGGCACTTGCGCTCATCCCTGGTGGCGATTATTTCGCTGCCGGTGGGCGTGTTGATTGCCTTCATCGTCATGCGCTACCAAGGCATCAACGCCAACATCATGTCCTTGGGCGGGATTGCCATCGCCATCGGCGCCATGGTCGATGCCGCCGTGGTGATGATCGAGAACGCCCACAAGAGGATAGAGGCTTGGTACGCGGCCAACCCTGGGGAGGAACTGAAGGGCGAGCGTCATTGGCACGTGATGACCGAAGCGGCTGCGGAGGTAGGCCCGGCACTGTTCTTCTGCTTGTTGATCATCACCCTGTCGTTCATTCCGGTATTTACCCTGGAAGCCCAGGAAGGGCGGCTGTTCGGCCCGTTGGCTTTCACCAAGACCTACGCCATGGCGGCAGCGGCGGGATTGTCAGTGACGTTGGTGCCAGTGCTGATGGGTTACTGGATTCGAGGTCGAATTCCCAGTGAACAACAGAACCCGTTGAACCGATGGTTGATTCGAATCTATCAGCCAGCCCTGGATGCAGTACTGCGTCGTCCCAAGGTCACGCTACTGGTGGCGCTCTTGGTATTTTGCAGTGCGCTATGGCCAATGTCTCGCCTGGGGGGCGAGTTTCTGCCACCGCTGGACGAAGGCGATCTGCTCTACATGCCTTCTGCTCTTCCGGGGTTGTCGGCACACAAAGCCGCGCAGCTGCTGCAGCAGACCGACCGCCTGATCAAGACCGTGCCTGAAGTCGAACACGTTTTCGGTAAAGCAGGGCGTGCCGAAACCGCAACCGATCCAGCCCCTCTGGAGATGTTTGAAACCACCATTCAATTCAAACCACGCGATCAATGGCGCCAAGGTATGACACCTGAAAAACTGGTGGAAGAATTGGATCGAGTGGTGCGAGTTCCGGGGCTGACCAATATCTGGATACCGCCGATTCGCAACCGTATCGACATGCTGGCTACG
>NZ_JBUZTL010000058.1:0-3133 GCF_055408345.1 Pseudomonas sp. B424
ACCTTTCGGTTCACGCTCCAGCGAATGGGTATGTAATAGACAGGTGTTTTGTGAGTCGCAAACTTTCGGTTTGTATCGTCTTCACACACCGCAACTTGCTTCTAAGCAAATTGCTTGGGTGTTATATGGTCAAGCCTCACGGGCAATTAGTATTGGTTAGCTCAACGCCTCACAGCGCTTACACACCCAACCTATCAACGTCGTAGTCTTCGACGGCCCTTTAGGGAACTCAAGGTTCCAGTGAGATCTCATCTTGAGGCAAGTTTCCCGCTTAGATGCTTTCAGCGGTTATCTTTCCCGAACATAGCTACCCGGCAATGCCACTGGCGTGACAACCGGAACACCAGAGGTTCGTCCACTCCGGTCCTCTCGTACTAGGAGCAGCCCCTCTCAAATCTCAAACGTCCACGGCAGATAGGGACCGAACTGTCTCACGACGTTCTAAACCCAGCTCGCGTACCACTTTAAATGGCGAACAGCCATACCCTTGGGACCGGCTTCAGCCCCAGGATGTGATGAGCCGACATCGAGGTGCCAAACACCGCCGTCGATATGAACTCTTGGGCGGTATCAGCCTGTTATCCCCGGAGTACCTTTTATCCGTTGAGCGATGGCCCTTCCATACAGAACCACCGGATCACTAAGACCTACTTTCGTACCTGCTCGACGTGTCTGTCTCGCAGTCAAGCGCGCTTTTGCCTTTATACTCTACGACCGATTTCCGACCGGTCTGAGCGCACCTTCGTACTCCTCCGTTACTCTTTAGGAGGAGACCGCCCCAGTCAAACTACCCACCATACACTGTCCTCGATCCGGATAACGGACCTGAGTTAGAACCTCAAAGTTGCCAGGGTGGTATTTCAAGGTTGGCTCCATGCAAACTGGCGTTCACACTTCAAAGCCTCCCACCTATCCTACACAAGCAAATTCAAAGTCCAGTGCAAAGCTATAGTAAAGGTTCACGGGGTCTTTCCGTCTAGCCGCGGATACACTGCATCTTCACAGCGATTTCAATTTCACTGAGTCTCGGGTGGAGACAGCGCCGCCATCGTTACGCCATTCGTGCAGGTCGGAACTTACCCGACAAGGAATTTCGCTACCTTAGGACCGTTATAGTTACGGCCGCCGTTTACCGGGGCTTCGATCAAGAGCTTCGCGTTAGCTAACCCCATCAATTAACCTTCCGGCACCGGGCAGGCGTCACACCCTATACGTCCACTTTCGTGTTTGCAGAGTGCTGTGTTTTTAATAAACAGTCGCAGCGGCCTGGTATCTTCGACCGGCATGGGCTTACGCAGTAAATGCTTCACCCTCACCGGCGCACCTTCTCCCGAAGTTACGGTGCCATTTTGCCTAGTTCCTTCACCCGAGTTCTCTCAAGCGCCTTGGTATTCTCTACCCAACCACCTGTGTCGGTTTGGGGTACGGTTCCTGGTTACCTGAAGCTTAGAAGCTTTTCTTGGAAGCATGGCATCAACCACTTCGTTAACTAAAAGTTAACTCGTCATCAGCTCTCGGCCTTAGAATCCCGGATTTACCTAAGATTCCAGCCTACCACCTTAAACTTGGACAACCAACGCCAAGCTGGCCTAGCCTTCTCCGTCCCTCCATCGCAATAACCAGAAGTACAGGAATATTAACCTGTTTTCCATCGACTACGCTTTTCAGCCTCGCCTTAGGGACCGACTAACCCTGCGTCGATTAACGTTGCGCAGGAAACCTTGGTCTTTCGGCGTGGGTGTTTTTCACACCCATTATCGTTACTCATGTCAGCATTCGCACTTCTGATACCTCCAGCAAGCTTCTCAACTCACCTTCACAGGCTTACAGAACGCTCCTCTACCGCATCACCTAAGTGATACCCGTAGCTTCGGTGTATGGTTTGAGCCCCGTTAAATCTTCCGCGCAGGCCGACTCGACTAGTGAGCTATTACGCTTTCTTTAAAGGGTGGCTGCTTCTAAGCCAACCTCCTAGCTGTCTAAGCCTTCCCACATCGTTTCCCACTTAACCATAACTTTGGGACCTTAGCTGACGGTCTGGGTTGTTTCCCTTTTCACGACGGACGTTAGCACCCGCCGTGTGTCTCCCATGCTCGGCACTTGTAGGTATTCGGAGTTTGCATCGGTTTGGTAAGCCGGGATGGCCCCCTAGCCGAAACAGTGCTCTACCCCCTACAGTGATACATGAGGCGCTACCTAAATAGCTTTCGAGGAGAACCAGCTATCTCCGAGCTTGATTAGCCTTTCACTCCGATCCACAGGTCATCCGCTAACTTTTCAACGGTAGTCGGTTCGGTCCTCCAGTTAGTGTTACCCAACCTTCAACCTGCCCATGGATAGATCGCCCGGTTTCGGGTCTATTCCCAGCGACTAGACGCCCTATTAAGACTCGCTTTCGCTACGCCTCCCCTATTCGGTTAAGCTTGCCACTGAAAATAAGTCGCTGACCCATTATACAAAAGGTACGCAGTCACCCAACAAAGTGGGCTCCCACTGCTTGTACGCATACGGTTTCAGGATCTATTTCACTCCCCTCTCCGGGGTTCTTTTCGCCTTTCCCTCACGGTACTAGTTCACTATCGGTCAGTCAGTAGTATTTAGCCTTGGAGGATGGTCCCCCCATATTCAGACAAAGTTTCTCGTGCTCCGTCCTACTCGATTTCACTGCAAAGATGTTTTCGCGTACAGGGCTATCACCCACTATGGCCGCACTTTCCAGAGCGTTCCGCTAACATCAATACAGCTTAAGGGCTGGTCCCCGTTCGCTCGCCACTACTAAGGGAATCTCGGTTGATTTCTTTTCCTCAGGGTACTTAGATGTTTCAGTTCCCCTGGTTCGCTTCTTAAGCCTATGTATTCAGCTTAAGATACCTAACTTATGTTAGGTGGGTTCCCCCATTCAGACATCTCCGGATCAAAGTCTGTTTGCCGACTCCCCGAAGCTTTTCGCAGGCTACCACGTCTTTCATCGCCTCTGACTGCCAAGGCATCCACCGTATGCGCTTCTTCACTTGACCATATAACCCCAAGCAATCTGGTTATACTATGAAGACGACATTCGCCGAAAATTCGCATGTTCAATTAAGAACTTTCACAAATTTTACCTTAGCCTGAATAAACACCAGTGAAAGTG
>NZ_JBUZTL010000059.1:0-2654 GCF_055408345.1 Pseudomonas sp. B424
GCTTTGCCGGGCGCGCACGCGGGTGAATTTTCGAGACAAGCCCGTCCAGGGCGCAGGGGAGGAAAGAGGGTGGCGAATCGCGCAGCGATTCAGAACCCTGAAGGCCTTCCGGGGCGCTCCCCCGGGAGGTTTGGGCGGCCCGCAGGGGCGGCCACGGAGACCCGCAGGGGTGACGGCACTTTGCTGTTGGTTTCTATGGTTTTGGCTCTTGGCAGTCCTATTGCGCAACCTATTGTTTTACCTATTGCGGCAGCAATAGGTGAGCAAGAGGACGGCGATCAGTCTCGAATGCTCGCCGGCTGGTAGGAATCGTCCAGGTAGCGATAAAACCGATCCAGATAAGGGAGCCCATCGAGAGGCTCATCGAGCAGTGAGTCTGGGATATCGACGCCACGGAACGAGCCGAAGCTGTTCAGCAGGCGCTTGCCCTTGAGGATCTGCGCCGCGTGCCAGTTGTCAGCCAGGGTCAAGTCGGAGAACTTCACGGCGTACTTGAATACCTCCATGAAACCCTCCACTGGATCGCCCAGGATGGGCCTGCAATCCACGACCATGCTGTCGCCGGTGATCTTGTGCCACTCGGCGCTGAGGTCTGTTTGGGATAGCTGAGAGGTCGCCAGAATGATCATGTGACAGTGAGGATGCCAGCCCTTGCCCTTGTTGGTCAGCTCCAAGGTGTAGACCGCTCCCTCTGCCTTGCAAAGCTCTGTCCATGGAGCACGTGGGACACCGGAATTGAAATTGCGGCGACGGTCCAAAAGCTTACGCAATGACTTACTGAGGTGAGTCTGCCTTTCTTCCAGGTCATCGCCATTTTTGACCGTGAGGGTCAAGAGATATGGGCGCAGATCCGGTCGCTCCTCCTGGATCACCTGCCATCGCGTCAGGTAAGCCCCAAGAGCCTTGGCCCCGCGGCGAATAGCGCATAGCGGGCAGACCAGGTGCTGCTTGCAAAACGTTGCGCTATGCAGCCGTACCTTGCCCACGGTGAAGTACTCCCGGAAGTGCAGGTAATTACCGCAACTGGCAAGGCCAGCAGCAGTCTTCGTGGTGGCCTGTGACGGTGCCTCTCGGAGATGATCGAGCATCGCCTGAGACCTTGCGTGAGCCACGCCGTAGCGTGCTATTCTTTCGTCCAGAAGCCTAGCTTCGTCAGCCCCTGTGAACTCCCCGCCTGCCAAGTTGGAAGAGTTCTCAGGGGTTTTTTTATGCGCCATTTTTGGCCCCCTTTCCTATGGGACCGAGCATAGCATCTGCATGCACATTGTTTCTATGTATCAAGTAAAGCAGAGATTCGCCCGCCTCAGAACCGCGCAAAGCCCCGGAATTCGGGAGCATCAGCAGAAAAACAGCGATCAAAGACAAAACGTCCTTACGGTCCAGCTCGATTGAAATCTTCATGCCAAGTCCTCAGTGGTGATACCGAATGTTGGCATCACGACAAGGACCATAACGACCGAGGTTTCCGACTCACGTCGACTGTCGATCGCGACCATCAAAATCAAGATCAAAAACACCCATGCTGGGGGCCTCCGCTCCCGGCCGGTGGCCAGGAGCAGAGAGCCAAAGGGTGCTTTGGTCGGCGGAGGGTCAAGGGTTCGCTTCGCCCGGGACTCCGTTCTGCGCGACGGTGAAGCGCGTCACGCCGAGCCGGGGTCGCGGCCCCTGACCTTGCCACTCAAACGGCAGGCCATACCATCAAACGAATGGCCTCGATCGGAGTGCTGGAACTTGTTCCAGTGCGGAGGCCGAGGGGACAAGCGCAGCGCGTCAGGCTTGTGCAGTTCGGGCACGGAGATCCATCACCTGGCGCGCCGATAGGTTGCGCAGATCCTGATTGGAAAAAACCAGGCCAGCCCGGGTGTGTTTGGTTTCCTCGTCCCAGTGCTCCAAGTCGCTCATGAGAAATTGATAACCGCCCAGGTATGAGGCCGCTAGATCCCGCGCAAGGGCCCTGTGAGCCTCACCAGGCGTTTTTATGGCCGCATTCACTGCATCGCCTACCGGATCGGCCTTGATGGCCACACCGCCGCTACGGGCCCTCTCAAGGGCATGTTCGTTGTACTCAACCGCACCTGCCTCGGGATTGTCTGTGGGATTCCCAGGGCAAAGCTTGTCCTCCCAGGGCAGCACATACTGCGATCTGCCGAGGATGTCCTGCAGGACGTAATCTGAGGGTTTTGCTATGCGCTGCATTGGGCTGCTCCCAGGCGAAAATCGCATGGTAGCGCAGCCTGCTTTGGGCAGCTGAAAGCTGCTTCCAGAGCGGCCAAAAGCCGCTCTGATAAACCGGCGTCGAAGACGACGGAAACAGCCAGACAGACGCTACCCGAGCCCACGAGGGTGGTGAGGGGAAATGGCCCCCAGGCCAAATTTTCCCGTTCTGCCCTGGTGCAGCCCGTCCAGGGCGAAACCAGGGTGCGAAGCATCAGGCCGCACCGCTTGCGTGCGCGTCAGGTGAAACCGGACCACCCTGGTTTCGAGCCGGAGCAGCAGAGGAAGGGACGAAGTCCCGCATCGATGCGTCGCGAAGTCTCAGAAAGCGGGGTGGTCCGGCTTTGCCGGGCGCGCACGCGGGTGAATTTTCGAGACAAGCCCGTCCAGGGCGCAGGGGAGGAAAGAGGGTGGCGAATCGCGCAGCGATTCAGAACCCT
>NZ_JBUZTL010000060.1:0-2464 GCF_055408345.1 Pseudomonas sp. B424
GTTACGGCCACTTTGTTTGGCCTTATACATAGCCTGATCGGCATGACGTAGCAGTGTATCGGCATTCTCATTATCGTTTGGATAGAGCGTCACACCGATACTGGCGGAAATATTAATGCCTATGCCATCGATGATGTAGACGGCGGAAAGGGCAGCTAAAAGCCTCTGCAGGGCGCTTTCCAACACCTTGGGATCCCGCCCACCCAAAATCAGCACGAACTCATCGCCTCCCAAACGGGCTACGGTATCTTCGATACGCATACTATGTTTCAGGCGATCAGCCACCGCCACTAACAGACGATCACCTATCTCGTGGCCATAGCGGTCGTTAATCTGCTTAAACCCATCGAGATCAAGCACGCCCACGGCAACCGTGCTGGGCTGGCTCTTTGCTTTGACAATAGCCTGATCAAGCGCTTTGGACAGCAAAAAACGATTTGGAAGACCCGTCAGCTCGTCGTGCTCAGCCTGCCATTGCAAGGTTTCCAGAAACTTCCGCTTTTCGGTCACATCGAAACGAATGGAAACGTATTTCTGCACCCGCTGGCTGGCATCATCGTACATGGGTACAATGGTGCTCTCTACCCAATACAGGCTGCCATCCTTTTTACGGTTGCAAATTTCACCTTTCCATACCTGCCCACGTGAAACTTTTTTCCACATATCAATAAAGAACTCAGGGGGATGCTGCCCTGAGTTTAGTATGCGGTGGTTTTGCCCAATCAACTCCTGTGCGCTATAGCCAGAAATATCACAGAACTGTTCATTGACATAGGTGATTATTCCGGATTTATCGGTTTCCGAGAAAATAGCTGCCGCATCCACCGCTGCACGGTATCTTGCACTCATATATAAACCTAGTTCACCAAAATAATTATAAGGTCACTACCTGTTGAACCGTTCAACCAACGAGTTTAAACCACGGGATGTACTTTCAAGTTCCCGGCCACGAATCACGGCGGAGTTAGCATTCTTCGCTGTTCTCTCAACCGTTCCCGCTACGTTATTAATCTGCCGAGCAATATCTTCAGCGACACTAGCCTGCTCTTCTGAAGCGGCTGCCATTTGCTGGCTCATACCACTGATCCGTTCAACAGCATCGCGAATGCCTTGGAGAGCACACTGCGCCTCTATAACTTGCTGTACACCGTGGTCGGCCTCGCGAATACCGAGTTTGGCAATGCTCACAGCCTCATCTGCGCCTTTTTTAAGGGTTTCAATGACGTTTTGAATTTGTTGAGTCGATACGCGGGTTTTAGCAGCCAAGGCCCGGACTTCATCAGCTACTACCGCAAAACCTCGACCCTGCTCACCAGCCCTAGCCGCTTCAATTGCAGCGTTGAGAGCGAGTAGGTTGGTTTGATCAGCAATGGCTTGAATCACCCCCGCAGCAGCCATAATTTGCTGGGTTTCATTGGCAAGGTAATCCACAGCAGTGCTGATATTTGTGACGGTACTGGCCAGCAACTGAATGGCCTCACGGGAAGTACCGGCGACTTTATCACCTTGTTCAGCCAGTTCATTTGCTGCTTGCGCTTCCATGGCGGTTTTTTGAACATGCCCTGCCACTTCGTTGATTGAGGCCGCCATCTCCGTCATGGCGGCTGCCGTCATGTCCGTTTCCGCTCGCTGCTCCAGCAAGGCATTTTCAGTTTGGTTCGAGAGTAAGGAGGAATGCGCAGCGGCTTCAGCCACTTGGCTGGCCAGATCGCTTAGCCGAGTCAGTGCGGTTTTAAGGCGTGCATCCTCACTAATCAATATCATTTCCAACTGCGCTGAAGGGCCATACATATCGCTGTAAGTGATGGCGCTAATCGGATCTGAAAAAGCGTCAGGGGCGCATTTCATGATATGACTCAACTGATGTTCCAGCCGCGTATAGGACCACCATCCTGTAACGAGAAAGAGCACGGCAGTTACCGCTTGTGCTGCCAGGCTTGGCAGCACGCTAGCCGCACCTATTGCCAACGCAGCCGCAGTTGCAGGTAAGACCATCCTCCTCATGAATGCCGCATAATGACGATTTTGGGGAATGGAATTTTTACCTGCACGCAACCGGTCATACAGCTTTTGTGCGCGATCAATTTGCTCCCGAGTCGGCTTGACTCTAACGGACTCGTAGCCTGTTAAGCGGCCATCTTCGAGAATAGGTGTCACATACGCACTGACCCAATAGAAGTCACCATTCTTGCAGCGATTCTTGATGATACCCATCCAGCTTTTGCCAGCCTTCAGATAGCCCCACATCAGCCCGAAAACAGCTGGAGGCATGTCGGGATGACGAACCAAATTGTGCGGACTGCCCAACAACTCTTCACGAGAATAGCCACTTATTCTCATAAACTCGTCATTCACATAGGAAATATTCCCATTCGTATCCGTAGCAGAGATCAATCGCTGCTGGACTGGAAATATTTGTTCAACGGTTGTGACAGGCAGGTTCGAGCGCAAGATGAGTCTCCAT
>NZ_JBUZTL010000061.1:0-2007 GCF_055408345.1 Pseudomonas sp. B424
TATCGTAACAATGCTAGATGCAGGGGAACAGACTCTAGAAAATATGGCAGCATCAAGAAAAACTGCCATTGATATAATAGCAGAGGCAATGAACCAAACAAAGAATACGCTTGAGGCACTTGATTATTCTGGAAAGGTAGAAGTTGAAATCAGGAAAAATCTCAGCATACTGAGAGAGCTACTGATGACTGGCGATCTATAGTCCCCTAGACTGGGCGAATTAGCACAGGAGGTTGGCCTTGGATTAGGGGAGCCTACAGAATTCGGAAAAAATCGTACGCTAAGGTTTTCTGATCAGTCGTAGGCTCGCCAGTTTGATGTATTCCGTTCCTGGCCCAGCCAAACCTATCGGTCTTCGCGGGTGTGCCACAGGCGCAGTAGGTAGATAGTGGAATCCACTATCTCGTAACGCATCTCGTAATGGCCGATCTGAATTCGGCGCACATCCCGTGGATCGAATTCTTCCAGGCGTTCGCCAATGCGCGGGTTGGCCAGCAGCGTGGAAGGTGCGGCTGTGAGTTGCTGCACTGTTCGTGCGGCGGCAGGCTGATTCACCGACGCCAGAAACTCATACAACCGGGAAATGTCGGAAAGCGCCTTGCTTGTCCACTTCAACTCCATCAGCGCGGTACCGGCAACGGAGTGTCAGTGCTGAGGCTTTCAGCCCAGGCCTGGACAGCTTGATGATCGATCACGCGACCAGCATCCACATCGGCCAATGCCTCACGGGTCAGGCGACTACGTTCTTCTTCCTGGTCTATCCAGGCGGCCAGAGCCTGCTTGACGATCCAGTTCTTGGAGCGTTCCAGGCGCTCAGCCATCAAATCGACCTTTTCGGCCAGTTGCACAGGGACGTGAGCCGTGACGGATCGGGTTTTCGCGGTGGTTGCCATGATGGGGTTACTCCTAATCAATGGTAGGTACAAGGTGCATGCTCTGCCGGCGTTCAGTAACCGCCGCTTCCGATGCCATCCGGCGCAGAGTGACGGCATGTTCGCTGGCCTGGCGGGCACCGGCCTCATCGCCATTAGTTTTGAGCTTGTTGGCCTGCCATTCAGACGCTTCAGCGCCGGCAAGTAACGACGTGGCCAGCGTTACTTTTGGACGAGACTTTTCACGCTGCTCCTGCGCGCCTCGCTGACGTTCGACAACCTGCGCGGCCTCGTTGGCCGTGATACGCAAGTTGGTGCGAGCAATGTCAAAGCTGCCATCGGCGTTTGTGGCCTCGGGCGCTTCGAGGCAGGTTTGCATCGAATCCACTGCCGTCAACAGCTTGTCGATCTGCTGCAACAGCTCGGTTCGTTCTTGGTCATTCTTCATGGAGCGTCACTTCTTCTTGAACTTGATGTCGCCTGAGCCGGCAACGGAATGGTCGCGGGTCGGCGGGTTACCGCGCACCACGATGTCACCGGAACCCGCCACGCGTGCCTTCACTGAGTCGCTGACATAGGCGTCGATATCACCGGAGCCGACTACCGACAGTTTGGCGGACGTAGCGACCAGCTCGCTGGCGTCCACGTCGCCCGAACCGGCTATCTCGGCGTCCAGAAGACCCACGCGACCAAAGGCCGTGATATCGCCCGAACCTTGGATGCCTAGATCGAGGACGGTCTGCTGAAGGTCGTACAGGGTCACGTCGCCACTGCCCTTGATGCGGATACTGGGGGCTTCAGGCAATGCGATTCCAACGATGCTTCGCCCCTTGGACTGCATAGTGACGCCGCCGTGGCGTCCACCGACATTGATCGTTCCGCCCACGAAAATGTTGCCGGTACCAGAAACGTGAATATTGCCCCCATAGCCGCTAATGGAAATGCCCTCCTGCTCGATGATCAGCTTGTCACCCTCGAAGCGGGTCTTGATGTTACGAATGGCTTCCACGTTTTCCCCTGCCACGACCAGGTGCGCTGATGACGAGCGAAAGAACACAACATCAACCGCCCCCTTGATCACAATTTTGCTAACTGGGTGGATGGGGCGCTCTTCCTTCTCGTAGTTGGCAGCACG
>NZ_JBUZTL010000062.1:0-1838 GCF_055408345.1 Pseudomonas sp. B424
GATCGAGGCTCGGATAGTTGAAGTAGATCGCTCCTATTCTAAAAATCTAGGAGTGGAGTGGGGCGGTTCTATCGGTAGTGGTGCTGGAACTGTTGTGGGTTCTGTCCCTTTAGGGCTCTCATCTGCTGCTGTCGCAGGTGTCGGCATTGTTTCAAGGGCAGTGAGTCTTGATGCAACATTGAGTGCTATGGAGCAGCTTGGTAAGGGCAGGGTGATCTCCAGTCCTCGGGTTTATACGTCTGACCGGCATCAGGCCAAGATCGTAAAAGGCTCTCAGGTTCCTTACCAACAATCTGCCGGTGAGGGCTCAACGTCGATTTCTTTTAAAGAAGCTGCTCTGTCTTTGGACGTCACACCTTTAGTGAACGAGAAGGGTGTTTTGCTTGATGTCATTCTGTCGAAGAATGAGCCGGATTATTCGAACGCAATGAATGGGGTGCCACCTATAAAGACAACGTCCCTAACGTCGCGTGTTTTTTCCGGATTCGGCCAGACAGTAGCCTTGGGGGGTGTTTACTCAGACGTTGAAAGCACCGTGACTAAGAGTGTGCCTTTCTTTGGCAAAATCCCTGGCTTCAAGTGGCTTTTCACTAGTGAGTCCACGGTTTCTACTAGTACGGAGCTTGTTCTTTTTCTGACACCGAGGCTGGTTGATCGATGATTTGATATAACTAAACTAAAGAACTATTTAGTATAGTTATAACTGGATCGTCTTAAGGAGAGAATAATAGCAGGATTTATCCCCCATTTACCCATTTCCCTGCTGTGACTTGAGCTAATGTGGGCTGCTAAACAGCCGGGAAATGGTCCATCTATGAGCCGCACTAGAGATATTATCCAAGAAATCTCAGAAATTCGTCAGCGTCGTCGCTTCGGGTCCTCCATGACAGAGTTACCCATCCGACTTTCGGCTATGGCGCAAGCATTTGAAGCGCGAAAGGACGTAGATCCTGAGTTTATTAAGTATTTCCCTGTTGCTTTAATAGCGTGCATCGAAGGTTACTTTCGAATGGTGATCCAGGAGCTTATAGACGCTGGAGAACCATTTTTGAGTAATGCTGAGGCGACAGGACAAAAGATTGATTTTTCAATCTTAAGAGCAATCCATGGCAAGACAATCACTGTTGGTGAGATGGTTGCTCACAGTGTTTCAATCAGTAGCTTCGAACATATAAACAAGTGGCTTGGAATTTTTTTAGGGAAAGATTTTGTCGTGGCTTTGCGCACAGTCCACGATCGTTGGGCTGTAGAAATACTAAATGAACCTTTAGCACCTGTATTGCAAGATCCAAATAGAGTTTTTGCAGGAGTAAAACGTACATTCGAACTGCGGCACATTATTTGTCATGAGATTGCTTCAGCGTATGAAATCAACTCACAGGAAATCGAGTCGTGCTTTGAACACTGCATCGCGTTTTTAAAGGCTTCGGATGAGTTGATAGCTGAAACGCTTTTCCCAGGCGCACCTTTGACGCAAACAGATATGAACATTGCTGCGGGTGAATCTCTTCAGTATCAAACGCAGATTATGGAGACTGCCATTGCCAAGCTTAGGAGCGATTTTGAAATCTCAGATGAGCAAAATCACCTTTTTGAAGAATCGCAACGAGCTTGGGAAGCATACTCTGACATCTGGGGAAATTTTACTGCTGGAGGTAGCCGCGCTGAAGGTGGAACTATTTGGCCGCTGATTTATGCAAAGGCCCGTGAAGAAACGGTCAAAAAGCGTATTGAAGAGATTGCAGAGTACGAACCTTTAGGGCGATGAAAACGGCAGTGCCTAGCTTGAAATCTGACCTCCACTGACCCTGACACCCCAATACGAAGGTTCGCATAAT
>NZ_JBUZTL010000064.1:0-1713 GCF_055408345.1 Pseudomonas sp. B424
GGATCTGCGGGTTTATTGGCGTCGTTCTGGGTGGTAAAGCCGAACGTCACCAAAGCGCTTTCAACCGTGCTCATGTGTTGCAGGCACAGCTGCCAGGGCGCGGACACGGCATCCTCGATCTGGCTGGGTTCCACGGGCAGCAGCATCGGTTTCTCGTTGTCATTGGCAATGGCGGCGCACCCTTTGGCGACATTGGCGATACGCTCATGCAATGACGCCGGGGGCGAGCCTTGCTTCTTGCGCAATGCATCGGCAAACGCCTCAGAGAAGAGCAGGGAGCTGGCATATAAACGCACCGCATGGCGTTCATAACGGTTGGCGATGTCTTTGACTTCTCTGGACGCAAACCGCCCGCGCAGCGTCCAGCGCGCGGTATTGCGGGCATTGCTGATACCGTTTTCCAGCGTAATCAGGCTGTCATGGGCGGTAGAGAACAACAGCACTGCATTTTTGGCTTTGTCGGAATCGTTTTCTTCAAGGGCTTGCTGGCATTTACTGAAACCGCGCGCGAGCTTTTCAAGCAGCTCCTTGGCTGAAGTGTCAATAATCCCGATAGGGTTAGGCGTGAGCAGTACTTGGCTGAACACCAACCCAACGCCTGCACCGACCAATACGTCGAGCATCCGCACCACGCCAGCGGTCTCCGGGCCCACGGCCAGCATCAACACTGCTGAAACCCCGGCCTGAATAGGTACTACCGCGCCCAGGCCATAGAGGGCAGCGATGGAGATGGCAGAAAAGGTGGCAAAGCCTATTCGCAGCAGCGGGTAGCCGTCTGGCAGCAACAAGGCCGCCTCACCCACGAGAATCCCTGTGGCGACACCCACCATCAACCCAACGGCTTGTTTGCCGTGACTGGGCAGGCCCGGTGCCAGGCACACCACGGCGCTGATGGCGGCAAACACAGGGTGTGCATGTCCGAAGAAGTGGTACGCGAGAATCCATGCCAGCGCCGCAGCGATGGCGCTGGCCAGCGCGTCCCGCCAGCCTGAAGACCAGCGGGTCAAGATTTTCTCAGTCAGGGAATCGACATGGCGACGCAAGAAACTGGCGCGGGGGATCATTCAAACTCCCGATCTTATGTGGAGATGCTAGTAACCATAGACGCACATCAAATCAAAGACCAAAAAAAACCGCGCCTGAGCGCGGTTTTTTTACGTGTGGTGTTTTACACGTTAAATCGTGATTATGTTTGCAAGTTATTGTTTTTATTAGATTGGTATGAAGCTAAGTTTGATTTGTACTCATTTGTGTACTCATTATACATTTCGTGTCTGAAATGCATCATCTTCGTATTGCAGCACTGCCTGAACAATTGTTCCCCCCCAACAGAAAACTACATGAACTACGAAACGCCCGCTGAACGATTCAGCCAATTCGCTGGCCGGAGCAAAGCCAGCATGTTTTGGTGACTTGCTCCGAAGGTCAGCGCATAGCTTCTCACCTCACCTCACGACAGGATCGGCTAGCGGCCGGTCTCGATGGGCTGCTATTGGCCGAGGCTGTGTAAAAACGTTTTTTCGGCGCGGCAGGTACTCAAAACCGGATTGGAAATCGCGCTTCTATGCGAAATCCACATCTGCCTGACGGGTCAATAAATTTCATATTTAACGTAGACGCGCACACTTTAATTTTGGCGAAGCGTTTTTACACACTCTGGGCCGTTTGCTGCCCATCGCGACAGACAACAATCTGCCAAATTGGTCCTTCAAA
>NZ_JBUZTL010000065.1:0-1360 GCF_055408345.1 Pseudomonas sp. B424
CAGAAAAGCATTCATGATTAAGCCGCTCCTGAACCTTGCAGTATTGAGCCACTGAATGTTCTATCGGACGTGACGCTATTTAAACAGCCTGCGTATTTTCCCGAGTACCGTTTTACTGTTCTTGGTTTGCTTTCGGTTTTTGCTTCCGTGTTGAAATCCTATAGGTGACTTTTAATAAACAAGCGCGGCTGATTGTGAACATAGATATGTTCTTGTGAACTATTGACCCACGCCGTGAGGTGCTTAGGGCTAAGAACATCTTGCCGTAAATCGACGGTCAAACTGCGTTGTGACGGCTCTGTTTTCCAGGTTGTTTTATTTCCTCGATGTGTAGTTCTGTTTCGAAAACAGTGTCGGGGTATGGTTAGCCTCGGGTTGCTGGAATGTATAAGCATTGTATTCGGTGTTTTGTGCCAGCTCCTTGAGTTTAGGGGTGGAGAGCATGTGCAGGGCCTTTGTACGACAAATTTGAATGTGAAAGGGTGATGCTGTGGGGGACAACGATTTGAGGTCGAAACAAACTGTTCATGACTTCATCCACCTGCCCGGAAGCCTGAAGTGAATAAGCGTTATGTTTGGTGTCACTGTCAAATTTTTGTAAATCACTCACTATTCTTAATGCCAGCCCTTTAATCATATTCGGTCCCACAAAAACGGAAGACAGGATGGTATTGTCCTCGGCTGAATCGAAAAAGATATCCTCATCCGAAGGCATGACCCATGCAGGTGTTATACTTCCGGGCCTTTCGGCCACCAGAGCAAGATCCGTCAATTCCGTATGAGCATACTCATGTCGTGCTTGCAAAGCGTCCAGGGGTGCCCTGTATCGGTGCTCGCCGAATCGGCTGTATTCTTTTTTAGGTTCGGCCCCTGCCTCCAGTGAGAAAAATACAAAATCATTTGTTGCGAAAGCGTCCAGATCGACCATTTCGGTGTTTGCTGTGTTGAAGGTGATGTTATTTTTTTTCAATTGAGTGCTCGATAGCAGTGTCAGCGATTTATCTCTGTCACGAAAATCTTTATCTGAAAAGTGCACCAGGTTAAATTCATTCTCCATGAAGTTGTTTAAAAACTGCATGTCCGCAGATGACAAATCAATCTCTTCTATAAGGCTTACTATTTTTTCGCCCGAAAGTTCTTTTAGTGCGATGTAACCATTGCCCCGTTTTCTTAAAGGTTTCCAGACATCTCCGCGACTGATCATATATTCATAAGCTGTTTCTACTTCCGTGGGAATGTTGCCGCTCTCATCAATTAAACTCAGCGGGTTATTGCGCAGCATCCGATAGAGATTCAATCCGTCCAGAGTCCCGGCGGGGTCTGGGTTGATCCAGCGTTGCAACCAAGGGGCGTAATACCG
>NZ_JBUZTL010000066.1:0-1359 GCF_055408345.1 Pseudomonas sp. B424
GTTTGGTTCATTGCCTCTGCTATTATATCAATGGCAGTTTTTCTTGATGCTGCCATATTTTCTAGAGTCTGTTCCCCTGCATCTAGCATTGTTACGATATCTTGTTTGCTTAACTTATCATAATTCACGTTACGGAGTTGCTCTAGTATTAACTCATGATTCGACATATATGATCCTCTTTATTATTATCGATTTGTTGTTTATGATAATATTAATTATTTCATTGTTCCAGAAAATAACAGCTGGGATAGTGTATCATAAAAAATATATTTCGAGCGAATGGGGAAAGTCGGTCGAGCCATGCGCATAACCAATCCATGGCATTGGACGCACAGTATATCGTTACCGGTGGATAAATGAATTAACCGCTCAATCCACTAGGTTGCGACGACGCAATCAGTTCGTGGACGGTGCGGTTTATCTATTACCCCCTCTAGATAAATGAGCAGGGACAAACTTCGCCACCCAAGATAGCACTTTTTCTACCGGCATGGGTTTCGCAATACCATAGCCTTGCGCTACATCACAACCTAGGTTCATCAGCAACACTTCCTGCTCAACCGTTTCCACCCCTTCAGCAATAACCTCGCGGTTAAACGATTTCGCTAGGCCGATGATCGCCTTAGTCAGCCCCAAGCTGTCTTTATCGATGAGTATGTCGCGTATAAAAGATTTGTCTATCTTGATTGACTGCGTGGGCAGTTGTTTAAGGTAGCTCAGCGATGAATACCCGGTTCCAAAGTCGTCCAACGAAAATGTCACACCCAGATCCTGGCAAGCAATGAGGCACTGAGTGACATGTGGTAAGTTTTCTATCACCACTGATTCGGTAATCTCAATATCCAACATCTGCAGCAAAACATTAGGGTGGCTGTCCAGCAAAAACTTTAGGGACTTTACAAAGTTTTCTTTTTTCAAATGTAATGCTGCAATGTTTACACTCACAGACCACAAATGACCCAAGTCCGCCCATTGTTCTATTTGACTGAGCGCCTGATCTATGACCCACTCGCCGATCTCCACGATCAGATCGCTCTGCTCAATCAACGGTATAAAATACTGCGGTAATATAAGTCCATCTCGCGGATGCTGCCAACGCAATAGTGCTTCAAAACCAATCACTGCCCCACTGCTCAAACTTATTTTTGGTTGATAATGCAAGCATAACTCACCATCATGTAACGCTTGGCGAACCCGTATTACGGTATCAAAAGCTGATTTATCCATCTTATCTTTTGATACATCAAACAAATGGAAACAGTTACGGCCACTTTGTTTGGCCTTATACATAGCCTGATCGGCATGACGTAGCAGTGTATCGGCATTCTCATTATCGTTTGGATAGAGCGTCACACCGAT
>NZ_JBUZTL010000067.1:0-1277 GCF_055408345.1 Pseudomonas sp. B424
ACACCTTGTTGGCGCCAATGGCGGGCAGAAACTGGGCCAGTACGATCAAGGTGGCATCGTCGATCTTCAGCCCTTGGCACAGTCGAGCCCGTGCGTTCAAGGAAGATTGGTTCTGGGTGGCTTGCTGGAAGTCGACATTGGCCTGGCCGATCAGGTTCACATCACCAAACAAGGTGGTGTAGAACGAGAGCTTGCCTGCGCCATGGAAGGTGTTGAGTGAGCCGAGGCAGGCGGCAAAACTGTCGACTGTCATGCCATAGCGCTGGCGCAGCGGCAAATAGACTGCCAGCGCTTGCAAGGACTGCGTGAGTGGATGAGCACTAATAATGTCGCTGGCTTGGCTGATGAGCCAGTCCAGCTCTTCAAATGACAGTACTTTCACATGGCGCTGCAGGCGAACAAGGCGGTTCAGACGCTCGAATCCGCGACCGTTACGGTTATACAGCCCACTGGTCGATGGCGAGTTGGGTGGCTTCGAAGCCGGTTGCCCGAGCCCCGCTCCGATATACCAATACATGGGCTTCGGCGGGTTCGTAGTGCCGTCTACCCAGCCGTTGATATATCGGGCGCCGTAAGTCTGGGGCGAGACAATGAACTCTTTGAAGTCAATCAGGATATCAACAGGACTGCTCTCTACCTTTTTATTGGGATCAAGGCTGGCAATGGCTACTACACGAACAGGTACCGGATTTAAAAGGTAGTCCTCCTGGGTCATGCCTAAAGAACGTTCGTGGCGGACAAATTTGACCTCACTGAGCTGGGCAGGGAGGTTTACTTGAACTGCCGAGCTAGCATCACCTATACGCAAGTTGAAGCTAGTATTTTGTTCCACCCCAGAATTAAACACCGGGGTAAACGATAGCACAGGAATATTATTTTCAGAGCTACGGATTGAAACATTGGTCAATGTGATATTAAACGATAAAGCACCATCGGGATCGTTATATATCAGCGAGAATGTCTGTTGGGGGTTAGTTCTTAGCACTACATCGTACGCAAGAACATCATAGAACGGCCCAGCCCCCAGTACGGTCAGGATAGTGTCCAGTGGCAGTTGGAGCGCCGCTTTAAAATTTGAGCCGTATTCCACTTGGTTCAAACTCGTTAAACCAAAATATTTCATTACATCCGGTGCGTGGGTATTTTGGGGCTCCGTGCAGATCTTTAACAATTGCGGTGACATCCCCAGCGCATCCCGCGCATAGTTCGCCGGCATCCTGGTGGCCCAACTGCTCAGATTGGCATCGTGGCGCAGCGCCTGACCTTCAAAATCCCCC
>NZ_JBUZTL010000068.1:0-1247 GCF_055408345.1 Pseudomonas sp. B424
TGAACTGGCCTAATGAATTCGGACACATCAATAGGGCGCTATGATTGCGCCCAAATCTGAGGTGTGTTTGATGATGCGAAAGTCCTATTCCAACGAGTTCAAGCTCAAAGCTGCAAGCATGGTGCTGGATGAAGAGCAGCCCATTCTCGATGTTTGTGCCAGTCTGGATATCGGCCCTACAGCCTTACGTCGCTGGGTCGAGCAGTTGAGAAGAGAGCGCGGTGGATCGGTATTGGCCGGGACCAAGGCGATAACTGCGGAGCAGAAACAAATACAGGAGCTGAGGGCGTTGCTCAGGCAAAAAGATCGGGATATCGAAATCCTAAAAAAGGCCAGTGCTCTCCTGCTTTTGGACTCCAAAGATCATTTCCGCTGATCAGGGAGCTAGGCGAGCGATATGGCATTGCAGATTGTTGCCGCGTGTTCGAGGTTAGCCGGAGTGGCTATTACGCTTGGCGCCAGCGACAAGGCAAAACCAACCCGAAGCGCGAAGCGCTCAAGCTGGTTCTGATCAAGTATCACAAGGCATCACGGGGCTCGGCAGGTTCACGAACACTCTCTGAAGACTTGCAAGGCGCTGGCCATCAGGTGGGACGCCACATGGCCCGCAGTTTGATGAGAGAAGCCGGGGTCGCTAGCCGTCAACGCAGGGCTCATAAGTACAAATCATCAGGCGTCGAGTCACTGGTGGCTGGGCATGAGCTTGAACGTGAGTTTTATGTGGCGGATATCAATAAGGTTTGGTGCGCAGACATCACCTACATCCAGCTAGGCAAACGATGGCTGTATTTTTCGGTTGTCCTGGATCTATTTGCTCGCCGTGTAGTGGGTTGGTCTTTTTCGTTGGTCGCTGACGCAACACTGACAAGCGAATCTCTACGCATGGCCGTCGAACTGAGGGGGCGTCCTAAAGGTGTGCTGCTCCACTCTGACCAAGGGTGCCAGTACACCAGCCATAAATTCAGAAACGAGCTGATAGCGCATGAACTTAAGCAGAGCATGAGTCGCAAGGGGCAATGCTGGGACAACGCGCCGATGGAGCGTTTCTTCGGTAGCCTGAAGTCCGAATGGGTACCTGAAGGTGGTTACAGCTCGGAGCATGAGGCCCGAGCGGATATCAACCGATACGTGGCGCGCTACAACAATGTCAGGCGCCACAGCTACAACGGATACCACTCTCCAGTAGCAGCGGAAAAGATGGCGGCGTGAGAACCGAAAAGAATGTCCGAAATTACTGGACCAGTTCA
>NZ_JBUZTL010000069.1:0-1189 GCF_055408345.1 Pseudomonas sp. B424
AACCAAAGTTGCGGTGTAAACGATTTCGCCGCCTTCGCCGACAGTTTTAGTCGCGGTCAGAACCACATCGACCTTGTCGATGGTGTCGTTGATCTGCGTCGTTGCGCCGTCGCCAGCGACTACGAGCTTCTCGAAGTTGCCACCCGCGGTGCCGGTGATCTGGACGGTCTGGGTGCTCTTATCGATGAACACGTCATCGCCTGGGGCATCAACAATCACGGTACCAACGGTTTCGCCGGCTTTGATGGTGATGGTTTGCTTGTTGTCGAGCGTCAGGGTGACGTCGGTATCCGCTTTATTAGAAAGCGTAGCGGTGTAGGTGATTTTCCCGCCTTCGTTGACGGCGCTTGGCGCGGTCAAGGTGACGGTGGTGGTGTTGTCGGTGCCCGGTGTGTCGGTGACAGTCGTGGTGACCTTGTCAGTGCCTGGAACCAGATTTTCGAAGTGCCCGCCGCCAGTTACTTCCTTGATGCCGGTAGTAACGGTTTGGTCGCCTTTGTACACATCGTCTGGCGCTACAGCCGAAACAGTACCGCTCGACTCGTTCACACCGATAGTGATGACCTGTTTGTTATCGAGGGTGATGGTCAGCGGGCCAGTGGTGTTGGTGACTGGCTTGCCGTCCTTGTCGACCAGGGTGGCGGTGTAAACGATCTCGCCGCCTTCGCCGACAGTTTTGGTGGCAGTCAGCACCACATCAACTTTGTCGATGGTGTCGTTGATCTGCGTCGTTGCACCGTCGCCAGCAACCACCAGCTTCTCGAAGTTACCGCCTTCAGTACCGGTGATCTGGACGGTCTGGGTGCTCTTATCGATGAACACGTCATCGCCTGGAGCATCAACAATCACAGTACCAACGGTTTCGCCGGCCTTGATGGTGATGGTTTGTTTGTTGTCGAGCGTCAGGGTGACGTCAGTGTCAGCCTTGTTGCTCAAGGTGGCGGTGTAAGTAATCTTGCCGCCTTCACTCACTTCAGTCGGAGCCGAAAGGGTCACAGTAGTGGTGTTATCAGTACCTGGGGTATCCGTCACCACGGTGGTGACTTTGTCAGTACCTGGAACCAGGTTTTCAAAGTGCTCGCCACCGGTGACTTTTTCGATGCCGGTCGTAACAGTCTGGTCGCCTTTGTACACATCATCTGGCGCTACAGCCGAAACAGTACCGCTCGACTCGTTCACACCAATGGTG
>NZ_JBUZTL010000070.1:0-1168 GCF_055408345.1 Pseudomonas sp. B424
GGATGCTCCGATCAACTTGCTGCGCGGCGGCCGCAAGTCGTAATTTGCACGGCACGCAGCGCTATTTGCTCAAAACGACCTGATGCAGTGTTCATCGAGGGCGTTTTTCGCCCGGTTTTCCATGTTAAGCGCGCAACTCGCCCATACCCATCAGTTGTTTTCGAGCCATCCACAGGTTCGACAGGGCGAACAATGTGGTCAACTGAGCCGTGTTTTTCATCAGCCCACGAAAGCGCACTTTCACGTACCCAAATTGGCATTTGATCACCCGAAACGGATGTTCGACCTTGGCCCGTGTCTGGGCTTTGCAGTACTCAATCTTGCGCTTGGCCTTGTAGAGCACGCTGCGTTTATTCAACTTGGAATAGGTGCTGCGGCGCGCCGCGATTTGCCAGATCACTTCACGATTTTCATGCTCTTCACGCTTCTCAACGCCGGTGTATCCGGCGTCTGCATACACTGCATTTTCTTCGCCATGCAAAAGCTCGGCGACCTGTGTGACATCGGCGACGTTGGCGGCGGTGCCGTGGACGTGATGAACCAAGCCGGACTCGACATCAGCGCCAATATGGGCCTTCATTCCGAAGAAATACTGGTTACCTTTTTTGGTCTGATGCATCTCGGGGTCGCGCTTTCCCTCTTCGTTTTTAGTCGAACTGGGAGCATGAATAATGGTGGCATCGACGATAGTGCCCTGACGCAGAGACATGCCTTTGCCCTGCAAATAACCATTGATGACCGCGAGGATTGCAGGTGCAAGCTGATGCTTTTCCAATAAGTGCCGGAAATTCATGATCGTGGTGTCTTCAGGTATCGGGGCGCTCAAGGTCAAACGTGCAAACTGGCGCATGGGCGTGATTTCGTAGAGCGTTTCTTCCATGGTCGGATCGCTCAGGGAAAACCAATTCTGCAACAGATGAATACGCAGCATGGTTTCCAGAGGATAGGGTTTTCTGCCGCCACCGGCCTTGGGGTAGAACGGCTCGATCAGGCCCAGCAGACCCGTCCAGGGCACGACCTGATCCATCTCGGCGAGGAAGCGTTCGCGGCGTGTCTGCTTGCGCTTGCCGGCGTATTCGAAATCGGAAAAGCTCATCTGGCTCATAGGCGGCTCGGATCAGGTGGTCAGGCGTATTTCAGCACATTTGAAAACTTGTTCGGAGATTCC
>NZ_JBUZTL010000071.1:0-1113 GCF_055408345.1 Pseudomonas sp. B424
GGCGGTTGCAGGAGCTGAGTGCAACACGGTTATTGAATTGAAGCCGGAGCATCATGCCGCATAGCCAAGGCTTCCTGCATCACCTCTCCCATGACTTCGATCGGGCATTTGAAATCGAAGCGCTTACGGGGGCGCATATTCAGTTGCAGGGCGATGGCATTCAGTTGCTCCTGGCTGTGTACCGACAAGTCAGTCCCCTTGGGCAGGTACTGGCGGATCAGGCCGTTGATGTTTTCGTTACTGCCGCGCTGCCATGGGCTGTGCGGATCACAAAAATAAATAGCGACCCCGGTCTGCTGGGTGATTTCAGCATGCCGCGCCATCTCCCGGCCTTGGTCGTAGGTCATGCTCTTGCGCATCGCCAGCGGCATGCCGTTGAGCGCTGCACTGAAGCCCTCCATCGCCGAGGTCGCCGTTGCGTCGTTCATCTTCACCAGCATCAGGTAGCCACTGGTGCGCTCCACCAACGTGCCTACCGACGAGGCGTTGGCCTTACCCTTGATCAGGTCGCCCTCCCAATGCCCCGGCATCAGCCGGTCTTCGATCTCTGGCGGGCGCACGTGAATGCTGACCATCTCCGGAATCTGGCCGCGCCGATCCACGCCGCCAGAGCGCGGTCTGCGCGTCGCCTTGCTTTGGCGCAGGCAGATGATCAGCTCCTTGCGCAGCTCGCCGACCGGCAAGGCATAGATCGCGTTGTAGATCGTCTCTCGACAGACGTAGGCATCTCTGAGGCTGGGAATGTTCATGCCGCGCAGCTTGCCGGCAATCTGTTCAGGAGACAAACGCTCACGCAACATATGGGTCACCAACTCGAAGCGCTCACTGCCCGGCAGAAGCTTGCGCTTAGGGCGACAAACCTGGCGCCGAATGCTCATCTGTCGCTGGGCGCAGCGGGCCGAGTAAGCACCACTACTGCCTCGATTGCGCTTCAGCTCTCGACTGATGGTCGAGGGCGACCTGTCAATCAGGCGAGCAATGCCGCGCAGGGTGAAGCCTTGAGCTTGACTGAGCTGAATGATCGCGCGCTCTTCAACGCTGAGTTCGGAATAGGACATAGGGGCAGCACCGTACCGGAAAGGTCAGGTGTTGCACTCAGTTTTCGCGGCCGCC
>NZ_JBUZTL010000072.1:0-972 GCF_055408345.1 Pseudomonas sp. B424
CCCGGCCAGAGTGCTGGCCTTGAGGCTCAGTAACCGGCCATTTGCCGCTGAGTAGCTGGCGATGGTCAGCACATTGTTGCCAGCGTGCTCTGTCTCCACCTGATCGAAGGCGTTGTATTCGCAGCTTTTGAGCAGGGCAACACCGTTCAACTGCGAGGTGCGAGGGCGGCCGGTAATGTCGACGTTAAACGACCGTACGTGACCTGCTGCATCGGTTTGCGCCATCACCGCGCCCAGTGCGTCGTATTGCCAGCGGGTGGAGTAACTCTGAGTATCGAGCGGGGTATTCGGCCAGTCGGGAGTTGTCAGTGATAGGCAAAAACGTCGGGTTTCAATCAGCGGCTGACCCGTCACGGTAAAGGTTTCATGCCATATGCTGCCTGCGGGATCGTCGTGACGCAGCACGCGGCCACAACGGTTACGCTGAGCGTCTTCAACGCTGGCTCCTGCATAGGTAAAGCGTTCGACGCAACGTTCAATGGATCCACCAGCGACTGTTTCAAACAGTGCGACAGGGCGCAATTGTTCATCGTAGTCGGAGCGAATACGTGTCTCGCGACCGTCCCATCGGAGCAAGGCGTGCGCGGCGGCGTTGAAGAGGCTGACGCGCCAGCCTGCATCCGCCGAATCACTGCGCAGCTCTTGCCCCGACAGGCTGAAGCGGGTTTGTTGGTTGGCTTTCACACTGGCATTGGTAGCGGCCAGCGCTGACAGTCGCGGGTCCCATTGCTCAACCAGAAATCCCTTCGTATCAAACCGTTGTGAGGTGATTCGGCTTGATGAGGCTTGGTCTTCATCAGTGCGATGGTAGATCACGGTACGCACTGCAGCATTACGTCCGTCGACTGCCACCAGTACGGGAGTTCTGTGATGCAGAAAAGCATTCATGATTAAGCCGCTCCTGAACCTTGCAGTATTGAGCCACTGAATGTTCTATCGGACGTGACGCTATTTAAACAGCCTGCGTATTTT
>NZ_JBUZTL010000073.1:0-891 GCF_055408345.1 Pseudomonas sp. B424
TCGTCGTCGTCTCCATCGGCCCGACCACTGCTCAGGAACAGCTGCGTACCGCGCTGGCACTGGGTGCAGATCGCGCCATTCTCGTCGAGTCCGCCGAAGACCTGACCTCGCTGGCCGTGGCCAAGCTGCTTAAAGCAGTGGTCGACAAGGAGCAGCCACAGCTGGTGATCCTGGGCAAACAGGCCATCGACAGCGACAACAACCAGACGGGCCAGATGCTGGCTGCGCTGACCGGTTTCGGTCAGGGTACCTTCGCTTCGAAAGTTGAAGTGGCAGGCGACAAGGTTGCCGTAACCCGTGAAGTGGACGGCGGTGCGCAAACTGTTTCGCTGAGCTTGCCGGCGATCATCACCACCGACCTGCGTTTGAACGAGCCGCGTTATGCGTCCCTGCCAAACATCATGAAAGCCAAGAAGAAGCCGCTTGAAGTGCTGACGCCAGATGCGTTGGGCGTTTCGACAGCTTCGACCAACAAGACCCTGAAAGTTGAAGCACCGGCTGCCCGCAGCGCGGGCATCAAGGTCAAGTCGGTGGCTGAACTGGTCGAGAAACTGAAAAACGAAGCGAAGGTAATCTAACAATGACTATCTTGGTAATCGCAGAACACGACGGCAAAGCACTGGCCCCGGCCACGCTGAACACCGTAGCCGCTGCCGCGAAAATCGGTGGCGACATCCACGTTCTGGTTGCTGGTCAGGGCGTTGGCGCTGTTGCTGAAGCGGCCGCGGCCATTGCTGGCGTGGCCAAAGTACTGGTAGCTGACAACGCGGCTTACGCGCATCAACTGCCGGAAAACGTGGCTCCCCTGGTAGCTGAACTGGGCAAGGGCTACAGCCACATCCTGGCTGCTGCCACCTCCAACGGCAAAAACATCCTGCCGCGCGTTGCTGC
>NZ_JBUZTL010000074.1:0-838 GCF_055408345.1 Pseudomonas sp. B424
TAGGGGGCGTTCTCATTTGAATCGAGCAGGTTAAATCCGTAACCTTCAGTGGATTTGGAGCAGCGGATGAGTCGCCATAGGCTTCTTCATGATGATCAATGGGAACGGATCAAAAATCTGTTGCCAGGCAAGGCCCATGATCGAGGCGTCACCGCACGCGATAACCGTCAGTTTGTCGAAGCGGTACTCTGGATTGCTCGTACGGGTTCGCCGTGGCGTGACCTCCCGGAAACCTACGGTCATTGGCATAGAGTCTATGTGCGCTACAGTCGCTGGTCACGCAAAGGCGTTTGGGTGCAGATGATGGAGGCACTCGCTGCTGACGCTGACTTGGAGCATTTGATGGTGGATGGCAGCATCGTGCGGGTTCACCAGCACGGTGCGGCAAAAAAACAGATCAGGACATCGAGGCCATGGGTAAGTCCCGAGGGGGACTGAGTACCAAGATTCATGCGGCGGTCGATGCTTTGGGCAATCCGATACGCTTGCTGTTAACGCCTGGGCAAGCCTCGGAGTATGGTCAGGCTGAAGCGTTGATCGAGGGTTTCGCCTTCGAGGCCGTCTTGGCCGACAAGGGGTATGACTCAGACGCTTTTGTTGAGGTCATCCAGCGTCGTGGCGCTGAGGCGATCATCCCCTCGAAAAAGAATCGCCTGAACCCTCGCAGCCTTGATCGACATCTGTACAAGGCTCGCAACCTGGTAGAGCGCTTTTTCCAGAAGCTGAAGCAGTTCCGCCGGATAGCGACACGATATGAGCGACTGGCCAGGAATTACCAGTCGATGTTATCCCTTGTGTCTGCTGTCATATGGCTCGCCTGAATGAGAACACCCCCTAG
>NZ_JBUZTL010000075.1:0-698 GCF_055408345.1 Pseudomonas sp. B424
CGCCATGGAAGGTGTTGAGTGAGCCGAGGCAGGCGGCAAAACTGTCGACTGTCATGCCATAGCGCTGGCGCAGCGGCAAATAGACTGCCAGCGCTTGCAGCTGCTGCGTCAGGGGGTAAACGCTGACATCGGCGCAGGCCTGACTAATCAGCCAGTCCAGTTCCTCGAAGGACAGCTGCTTTACATGTCGCTGCAAGCGTATTACCCGGTTTAAACGTTCCCATCCACCATTGCTGCGGTTGAATATATTACTTCCTGTAGGGGTATTCTCAGGGCTAGGTACCGGATGCCCCAGTGCGGCACCTATGTACCAGTAAAGCGGTTTGAGGGTGTCACCACTGCCGGTCCAGCCGTTTATATAGCGGGCACCATAAGACTGGGATGAGACGATGCTCGGTAAAGTCGAAGACCGGTCTGAAGCGTCATAGAAAGGCCCGGCTCCCAGCGCTGCCAAAATGGTGTCCGTGGGTAGCTTAAGAGCGTTACGCAAATTATGTTCGGTATACATGAACGTGTTGGGCGCTAAGCCATAGTACGGCCTGAAATTACTGTAGTTACCGGCCCCGGAAGGTTGAGTCAGTATGATGAGCAATTCCGGCGACATCCCCAGCGCATCCCGCGCATAGTTCGCCGGCATCCTGGTGGCCCAACTGCTCAGATTGGCATCGTGGCGCAGCGCCTGACCTTCAAAATCCCCC
>NZ_JBUZTL010000076.1:0-694 GCF_055408345.1 Pseudomonas sp. B424
TGCCTGACCCCAAACTGCTGCTGGGTGTGCAGAACTATCCTGTTGGCGGTCCGGATCGCTGGAGCATCGACCAGGACTTCATGACCATGCAAATGGTTGGGGTCAGGCAAGAAATGCCCAACAGCGACAAGCGCAAGGCGCGTATTGAGGTCGCCGATGCGGCCGTTGAACGCGCCGCGGCGCAGCGTCGGGTCGAACGTCTGAACGTGCGCCAATCCACGGCGTTGGCCTGGATCAGTAGCTACTCGGTTGAGCGCAAAGATGCTCTGTTCCAGGACTTCTACAAAGAGAACCGCCTGCTGAGCGATACCGTCAGAGCCCAGATTGCCGGTGGCCGCGCTCAACCCGCCGATGCGGTAACACCCAAGCAAGAAGCAGCTCGACTGGCGGAGCAGCAGGACGATCTGATCCAGCAGCGAAGGCAGGCCCGAGCTGCCCTCAAGCGTTGGATTGGGCCCGCCGCAAACGACGAGCTTGTAGGTCGTTTGCCTGAATGGTCCGTCGATACCTCCGGTTACTCCCACAACCTGCAGCACCATCCCGAGCTGGCAGCGTTTGCCCCGATGACCCGGGAAGCACAAGCCAAGGTTCGTGAAGCCGTGTCGGAGAAACAGTCAGACTGGAGCTGGGAGCTGGATTACCAGCACCGTGGCCGGGCGTTTGGGGATATGGTCAGCGTGCAGCTTTCCTGGGA
>NZ_JBUZTL010000077.1:0-694 GCF_055408345.1 Pseudomonas sp. B424
TGGCGAAGATTAAGGTCAGCGACGGCCCGCCGATGCTCAAGAGCGAAAATGCTCGGCCTTCGGGCTGGGTTTATATCGACGTGCGGGGCCGGGACATTGCCTCAGTCGTCGCCGATCTGCGCCGGGTCGTCAGTGAACAGGTCAAGTTGCAGCCAGGCATGAGCCTGAGCTACTCGGGGCAGTTCGAATTTCTCGAAAGGGCCAACGCCCGACTAAAACTAGTTGTGCCTGCCACGTTGTTGATCATTTTCGTGCTGCTCTACATGACTTTCGCCCGCTTCGATGAGGCCTTTTTGGTCATGGCCACTCTGCCGTTCGCCCTCACGGGCGGGGCATGGTTCCTCTATCTATTGGGGTACAACCTGTCGGTCGCAACCGGGGTCGGCTTTATCGCGCTGGCCGGAATTTCGGCCGAATTCGGCGTGATCATGCTGCTCTACCTCAAGAACGCTTGGGTCGAACGTGTAGACCTCGGCGACAACACGGAACGTGGGCTGGTGGCGGCGATCCGTGAAGGCGCTGTACAGCGCGTTCGCCCCAAGGCCATGACGGTGTCCGTCATCATTGCGGGCCTGCTGCCCATTCTGTTGGGCAGCGGAACCGGCAGTGAAGTGATGAGTCGCATCGCCGCGCCAATGGTCGGCGGGATGGTCACAGCTCCCTTGCTTTCCCTGTTTGTCATACCGGCAGCCTA
>NZ_JBUZTL010000078.1:0-668 GCF_055408345.1 Pseudomonas sp. B424
ACGTTATTCAGGAAAAGAACGGGATGCCACGGGGCTGTATTACTACGGCGCACGGTATTACGCCCCTTGGTTGCAACGCTGGATCAACCCAGACCCCGCAGGAACTCTGGATGGATTGAATTTGTTCAGAATGGTCAGAAACAGCCCTGTGATACTTGTTGATGTACAAGGGCTCATGCCAACCAACAGCGAGAGCGCTACCACCTCTGTTTCTACACCCGGCCCCTCTACAAACCAGACAACAATAGCCGACGACATAAGAACACTGCTTACCCCCTTGCTAAGCGAAATAGCAATTACCGACGTACCCTACGTCAATGCCAATCAGCAAGTGCAGTACAAACATGACAGCAACCATGCAAGAGTGCGCACTCGCCGAATCCAAACCGCAAAGGACCTTGGAATGTCATTAAGCGATGCCGTGAACGACAGAAACTTTCAACTGTCACTTGCTGAAAAGGTGAGCACTGAGCGTGATGAGCGCAATCAGTTGTTCGGACAATGCGCCGAGATGGCCTATCTCTCTGCCACTAAACTCAAGACACTGGCACAAAACACCGAATACAATGGGCGGTTGCAGGAGCTGAGTGCAACACGGTTATTGAATTGAAGCCGGAGCATCATGCCGCATAGCCAAGGCTTCCTGCATCACCTCTCCCATGACTTCG
>NZ_JBUZTL010000079.1:0-608 GCF_055408345.1 Pseudomonas sp. B424
TTCAACCGCCCAGTCCAGGTATTCCTGCCATTGGGCACGGCGCAACGGCAAGCCTTCGCGGAAGGCCGCTTCGTCGATTTGCACGATTTTGATACCGGCGGTTTCCAGGTCGCAGCGCCACACTCTGCGCCCGTTGACCAGGCCCAGCGACAGCACTTTATAGGTCGGCAGACGGTCCAGAATGGCATGCAGCTGGTCGGGGGCGCGCACCAGGTCAACGTGCAAGCCTTCTACTGGCAGGCTGACGGCCAGCCCGAGGTTGTCTTCCTGGCCACTGAAGCAGGTATTCGTACAGGTCCTCGGCGGTCGTGATCTTGTCCGCCAGTGTACCCAGACCTCGTTGGGGGATCACATGCTTGAGGTACTAAGGCACCAGAGCATCACACCGGGATTCGTTCAGACCGGCCAGTAGTTTCTCGTTCATAGCGGTTTCTCCCGGGTTAGCCGTGTGCGGCGGCAATGACTTTGGCGGCGATCACCGCGAGCGTTTCCTGACTGACAGTGGCGGGCTCAGTGAGTTTGGCGACCCACAACAGATCCGTCGGAGACAGACCAAGGCGCTGACTTAATTTCATTCTTTGCAGCAAGGGCAACAGCGCCGCAAAACT
>NZ_JBUZTL010000080.1:0-579 GCF_055408345.1 Pseudomonas sp. B424
CTCCCCCGCTGGAATGGCTGCGCTGCTGGCAGCCTGAATTTTGGCGTCTTGTGCGGTCAGCGACGGTGCATTGTTTTCGGCCAGCCGCAACGCTTCATCAAGCGTCAATCCACCCGCCAAGCTCGGCAATGCCAGTACGCTTGCCGCCAGACCGGCCGCGAGGGACCAGCCTATGCAATAGCACTTTGAGTTCATGTTTAGGATTCCTGTGATCATCCACTGCACGCATCAAAAGACATGCGCTCAGCTCTTGCATCCCGCCAATGCGGAATGAGGCTCAATATGGGACAGGAATCAAACGCGGGGCGGTCGCCACACCCTGGACGGGGTTTGTGCAGGCAAGGAATCACTAAAGAAGGAAAGTACTACGGGGCTAAACACGGCTACTGAAGGCTTGAAAGTCGAGACTTGCAATATGCCGCCTGCCTTGCATTCCTGTCCCGGTTTACATGGCTTTCCGTGCTCGGGCAGGGTTTTCATATCGTTGCAGCAGTCCATGCCCATGTCGTCCATCATCGTCATGCCCATCGTCTTCATGGGGCACGGTTCTATCGATGCCTGAACTCCCGCCATCCCGCT
>NZ_JBUZTL010000081.1:0-564 GCF_055408345.1 Pseudomonas sp. B424
TACCGTGATTGTTGATGCCCCTGGCGATGACGTGTTCATCGACAAGAGCACCCAGACGGTCAAGATCACCGGTACTGAAGGCGGTAACTTCGAGAAGCTGGTGGTTGCAGGCGACGGTGCGACTACGCAGATCAACGACACCATCGACAAGGTTGATGTAGTCCTGACCGCGACTAAAACCGTGGGTGAAGGCGGCCAGATCGTCTACACCGCCACCTTGGTCGACAAGGCTGGAAACGTGGTGACTAACATCACCAACCCAGTGACCGTGACTCTGGATAACAACCAGGTCATCACCATTGGCGTGAATCAGTCGAGCGGTACTGTTTCGGCTGTAGCGCCGGACGATGTGTACAAAGGCGACCAAACCGTTACTACCGGCATCAAGGAAGTAACTGGCGGCGGGCACTTCGAAAATCTGGTTCCGGGCACTGACAAGGTCACCACGACTGTCACCGACACACCGGGCACCGATAACACCACCACTGTGACCCTGACGGCTCCGACTGAAGTGAGTGAAGGTGGAAAAATCACCTACACCGCGACGCTTTCTAATAAAGCGGA
>NZ_JBUZTL010000082.1:0-553 GCF_055408345.1 Pseudomonas sp. B424
TCAGCTTGCGCGCGCACCACCTGCGTCACCTGATGCAGTTGATTGCGGGCATTCCACTGCATGGCCTGGCCCGGTGCCAGTGCCAGGTGATTGCCGTTGGCATCAAAACGGGTCGTGAAGTCTGCGGGGTCCTCTTCCTTGAGCAGGCTGCGGTTACTGTATTCGGCCACCACCATCTGGCGCAGATAGGTGTGACCGGCACCTGCGTCATGCTTGAGCAGTGTCAGATTGTTGCCGCTGTCGTAGGTGTAGGTCTGGGTGTAGTTGCGCCAGCGACTGTCGTCCTGCGTGCCGAAGGTTTCCAGCCCCGGCAGTTCAGGTCCGATCATTTGGTTGGCGTTTTCACGGCCCGAGGCCTCGACCAGTTGGTAGAGGGTGTCGTATCGATACGTGCTGAGCGCCTCAATCCGTTGCTGGGCAAACCATTGCACGGGCTGGGCCAGGTCTTCGATGCGTTCGACATTGCCCACCGGGTCGTACTGGTAGTGCAGGTCTTGCAGCAGATGCCCGGCCAGAGTGCTGGCCTTGAGGCTCAGTAACCGGCCATTTGCCG
>NZ_JBUZTL010000083.1:0-538 GCF_055408345.1 Pseudomonas sp. B424
CACCGCGACATCACGCTCGTTGAACGCCAAGACACCTGCCACATCTAGGCTGGAATCAAAGACTCCCCGGGTGACCGTCGCAAAACGCAAACCGAGGTTTTGGGTCAGGCTTGGATCGATACTGACGACCGCACGATCCCCTTCGCTGCTGGCGTATTGAGGCACCAACTGCATGTCCATAAAGGGGGACTTTCCGGGTTTATCAAACTTTTGCTGCGGGTACATGGGGTCGTACCAATACAGAGCCTTGCGTTCACCCGACGGGCTGATACCCCTCTCCTGGGTAGTACTGGATACTCCGTTCATCCGCTGCTGAGCGAACCAGTAACCACCGGCAACACCCAATGCCAGCGAGATGCCTACCAACACTGCCCCATTCCACTTTTTAAGGATCACTGGCTGGGCTCCCCATAGGCAAAGTACAGACGCGCACTGGTCAGCGCCCGCTGCTCTTCCACCTCAATCTGTTTGAGGCGCGCTTCGATGAGCTCACGCCGGGCCGCAACAACGGCATTTAAATCGCCTTTTCCGGCACGAT
>NZ_JBUZTL010000084.1:0-510 GCF_055408345.1 Pseudomonas sp. B424
GGTACCAACGGTTTCGCCGGCCTTGATGGTGATGGTTTGTTTGTTGTCGAGCGTCAGGGTGACGTCGGTGTCCGCTTTATTAGAAAGCGTCGCGGTGTAAGTGATTTTTCCGCCTTCGTTGACGGCGTCTGGCGCGGTCAAGGTGACGGTGGTGGTGTTGTCGGTGCCCGGTGTGTCGGTTACGACGGTGGTGACTTTATCAGTACCTGGAACCAGGTTCTCGAAGTGCTCGCCACCGGTAACTTTTTCGATGCCGGTCGTAACAGTTTGGTCGCCTTTGTACACATCATCCGGCGCTACAGCCGAAACAGTACCGCTCGACTCGTTCACACCGATAGTGATGACCTGTTTGTTATCGAGGGTGATGGTCAGCGGGCCGGTGGTGTTGGTGACTGGCTTGCCGTCTTTATCAACCAAAGTTGCGGTGTAAACGATTTCGCCGCCTTCGCCGACAGTTTTAGTCGCGGTCAGAACCACATCGACCTTGTCGATGGTGTCGTTGATCTGCGT